>CAZEQP010000522.1:0-3365 GCA_964514345.1 uncultured Candidatus Obscuribacterales bacterium | reverse complement strand
TGCGTAAATAAGTGGGCAGTTTTTGCCAGAGCGGGCGGACAAGATAATGCAGCACTATTAACGATGCCACATACAGTGCCCAGAGAATGAAAGTCCATTTGGCGCCATGCCAGAGTCCGATTAAAATAACAGTGATGAAAACGCTCATCACCACACGAAACACACTGGGCTTTGTGCCTGCAAGAGGCAAATAAACGAGATCCCGCATACACATATAAAGCGAAATATGCCAGCGCCTGGCAAAGTCACCTATATCCAGCGCCTTAAATGGTGAATTAAAGTTCTGAGGGATATGCAAACCCAGAAGGTATCCAATTCCCACAGCCATGTCGCAATACCCGGCAAAATCGAATAAATATCTGTAGGCAAATCCGACCATACACATCCAGGCGCCAGGCGTGGACAGATCGTTATAATGCTTGAGAGCCGGATCTATGATTAAGCCTATCTGGTCTGCGATCAGAACCTTTTCAATAAGTCCTATCGCAATGAACGACCAGCCACGATTATTGTTTTCCATGCGCTTTGCCTGGTCGATTTTTTTCAAGTCTTCATCTATTTGCCAGTAACGAATAATCGGACCACAGGCCAGTTGCGGGAACAATGAAACATATGCGGCAAATTCAAGAAAGTTGCCTGTGGGAGTAATCGCCCCTCTGTATGCGTCCACCATATAACTTATGGTGTGAAAAACATAAAATGACATGCCCACAGGCACCACAATATTCAGAAAGGGCATGGCCGGCTCCAGATTCCACCAGGCAAGCGTTTGAGCCAGATTATCCAGAAAAAAATTGTAGTATTTAAAAAGGCACAAAATGCCAAGGTCAATAATAATCGGGACAAATACAGAAAAAAATCGTGCTGTCTTATTCTTAAAGTGAAGCAAAGCCAGCCCGCTAAAAAAAGCTATTGATGTGGACAGGAACAACAGTCCAAGGAATTTAAAACCATAACTGGCATAAAAAATATAGCTTGAAATAATCAAAAGAAGATAGCGCTGGCTTTTGCTTTTCAAAGTCCAGAAAAGCGCGTAAACTGCCGGCAAAAAATAAAATAAAAAATTGAGGCTGTTAAATGAAAGAGGAAATGCCATCTTTTAAATGCCTATCCAGTAGCCGTCATAATTTTTCAGTAAATATCTTTTCAAGCACTCTTGTCTTTGTGGTTTGCCGCTTGATGTTTTAGGAAGACTGCCTGCAGGAACCAGAACAAGAACATCTATCGCCAGTCTCAATTCTGCGTTTATTTTTTGTTTAATTGCCCCGCCGATTTGATCAAGATCTCCGCCTTCGTTTATTTCGGCAAATAGCACCAGGTCTTCTGTAGTGCCGTTATCTACTGCAAATGCGGCACAGCCACCGGCTTTGACTTTAGGATGAGCCGACTCGGCTACCAGTTCGATATCCTGGGGATACTTGTTAAGCCCATTTATTTTGATCAAATCTTTCAAACGACCGGTAATGAATAATTCATTGTTATCTACAAAACCCAGATCACCGGTTGCCAGAAAATCTCCGTCCATTCCAAATATATTTTCGCTTTCACGATTGAAATAGCCTTTAGCCACGCTTGGTCCTTTTATAAAAATTTCGCCTATTTCGCTTTCACCCTCTGAGGCGATTTTTACTCTCAGTCCCTCGGCAGGAAAGCCTGAGCTGACAATTTCTTTAGCATCACAAGTACTGGATTCAACCTTCTTCACCTGATTATTTGCCAGTGCATCCAGATCCAGTTTCAAGCTTCTGCATTCTTGACCGAAACCGCCTGAACCGCTCACATAAAGTGTGGCTTCCGCCAGTCCATAGCAGGGGAAAAATGAATTGCGGGAGAAGCCAAAATTTGAAAATTTTTCGCTGAATGCATTTATAGTTGCGGCGCGCACCGGCTCTGAACCATTAAAAGCGAGTTTCCAGCAACTCAGCTCAAGATTCATATTGCTGCAGTCTTCATCTTTTATTTTTTTAGAGCATAATTCATAAGCAAAATTGGGACCACCGCTTGTAGTGGCATTATACTTTTGAATGGCGGCCAGCCAGCGCACCGGCTTGGCGATAAATGAAAAGGGCGACATAAGCACAGCCGGAAATCCGGCATAAACAGGCTGCATAATCGATCCTAATAATCCCATGTCGTGTCCGACCGGAAGCCAGCTTACAGTAAGAGATTCTTCGTTATGGCGAAAGGCTTTCTGAATCATCGCTTCATTGGCCAAAATATTTGCATGACTGAGCATGACACCGCGCGGTCTTCCGGTCGAGCCTGAGGTATATTGAATGACCGGAATATCCGATTGCAACTCAGGTTTGAAATCAAATGTTGAACTTGTCGACTCGATATGGGGGTGAAAAAATTTCATCTGTTTCGTTTGTTCACATGTCCAGAGCCTCTCCAGATCACCGGGGCACAGTACCAGACCGGTATCACTGTCTTGTGCCAGAGCAAGGAGCTGTTCAAGACTTTTTTGCCTGCTCACAAGTTCCGGTGGATACATAGGAATGGCTGTATAACCGCATAATATGCAAGCAAAAAATGTTTCAATGAATTCTATCCCAACAGGAAAAGCAAGTATCGCTCTTCTTTTGCTGGATACACCTGATCCTGTCTGCATTTCAATTTGAGAAGCAATTTTGCAGGCATTTTCAAACAGCTGGGAAAATGTGATTTGAGCCGATTCTTTTTCTCCGTCTTCCAAAAATCGGAATACTACTTTGTCTTTGTTTATTTCGGCTCTGTGAGCCAGAAGTTCACCTACTGTCTTCATAATAAACATGGACCGGATTATTTTCAGATTGGACCAGGGCAAGTACCGACTTTTCAAAAGGTTTAAACAGACTCAAGTAAAAGGTCTCTCCCTGCCATTTCACTTCTCTATCATTTTGTACAATCGCGCAAAGAGCCGGACTTATTAAATCGAAATCGGCTAATCCGTGCCCGGTGGCTTTGAGCAAAGCTTCAAGGCTTACCCAGTAAGTAAAAAAATGCTCGATAAACTGCTCATCGCAAAGAGGATTTAGTTTTTCTTGCAAGTGCGATGGAAAATGTTTTGACACTATTTTTTCCAGGTGACTTCGATTCAGTGCCTTTCTAAAATATTGACCGGTTTTTCGTTTTGAAATTCCTTGCCTGGAAAAATCTTCCAGGTCCAAACCTATTGCTGCTTGATTCACACTAACAGCAAAAGCTGTGAGTCCTCTTGAATGTGATTTGGAGGTTGCAGTTTCTTTGACCAGCTCGGTGCTGAAAAAAGCAGAAGCAGATTGCTGCGGAAACTCGTTGTCCACGATTAAAATTTTGCTGGCTTTATTTTTTAGAGCCACTATTTTTGTTCCTTTTGTCCGGACAAATGTTTTGCCAGATCCGCC
>CAZEQP010000521.1:0-3390 GCA_964514345.1 uncultured Candidatus Obscuribacterales bacterium | reverse complement strand
GTTCGCGGAAAATGGCAAGTGTGACCGGACTTTCTTTCACTCTTTTAGCGATTGTTTTTTCACTTTCTTCTGAATCTATAAGTTTGTCCACAATTTCTGATATTGGATATTTGTAATTTTTCAATTTCAGAGTTGAATTCAGAACAGGACGATATGTAGCAAACAAGCCGGGATCATTCAATTCAATTTGCTCAGAAGGCGGCCATTCCACTTCGTCTTCCATCACTTCAAGCTCTATCCATTCATAGTCGGCAAGCTCGGGCAAGAAAGGAAATTTTTTCACCAGTTCGGGGCAATTGGTTTCAAGATATTTTGAAAATCCTTTAGCTGATTGATTGAGATTGAAATGAGTGGGTGGACATTCTTCCATATAACGATAGACCAGCGTCTCAAAATCTGAAATCAGTCTCTGGCAGGCAGGATAAATTGATTCCATCAAGTCGATTTGCCCTCTGTTGAGCAAAGTGGCGTAAAGCTTGATTCCTTTTGGGTCAGGCTCTTGTCCGGCAGGAAAAAGATTCAACTTGCCTTTGAGAAATTTTTCGCGCTCTGATTTTTTTGTCCAGAGAGCCTGCAAACTGGTTTCAACATCCCGCAGAGCCATCTTATGCCACCATATTCAGTGCAGGCTGAGCGGCTTGCGCGATGGCGCGAATGCGTGCCAGTTCTTTGAGCAAATCTTCAAATTCAGGATAATTCTGGTCGCGCTCAAGCATTACCGCTTTTACGCTCGAGCGTTTGAGTACATATTCAAGCAGGGCAAAAACCGGCTCAATCACCGCGTTTCCGTGCGAATCGATAATGACGTCGTCCTGCAGAGTGTGACCGGCGACGTGAATCTGCACCACTCTTTCAAGCGGTATATTATCCAGATATACATACGGATCAAAATTGTGGTTTACAGAATTTACGTAAACGTTGTTTACATCAAGTAAAAGACCGCAATCAGCTTTTTCCACCACTTCGGAAAGAAATTGCCATTCAGTCATGACAGTCTCAGGCACATTCATATAGTAAGAAATATTTTCAAGCAAAAAGGGGCGACCAACAATGTTTTGCGCCTCTTTGATACGTTTGGCGATATGGTCGACCGCTTCTTTGCTGTGCGGCAAAGGAAGCAGATCATGCATATAACTTCCTTCAACCGAAGAAAAGCAAAGATGATCACTCCACCAGGGAGCATTAATAAGATCAAGAAACCGCTTCATGCCCCCGACATATTCTCTGGAAAGCTCATCGGTACTACCGATTGACAAGCTGACGCCATGGGTCACAAGCGGAAATTTTTCGCGCGCTGCATCCAGTCTTTCCCGGATGGCGCCGCCTAAATTCATATAGTTTTCGGGGACAATCTCGAGCCAATCTATTTTTTGCCGGTTGGCAAATGTTTCATCTGCCAGCTCACGCCGCAATCCAAGACCCACTCCCAGAACGGGCAGAGTCTTTGCATCTTGGATGAACCGGTTTGACATCTTTGAACTCAGACTGCCCCCTGAAACTACTTAAGCAACTGGGCTTATTCTTCGCCTTTGCAGGATTTTTCTTTGCCTTTGCAGGAACCTTCCTTGCCTTTGCA
The DNA here is from genome assembly GCA_964514345.1 of uncultured Candidatus Obscuribacterales bacterium. Taxonomy (GTDB): domain Bacteria; phylum Cyanobacteriota; class Vampirovibrionia; order Obscuribacterales; family Obscuribacteraceae; genus Aved-18. The sequence goes on along the minus strand of CAZEQP010000521.1, from coordinate 1,814 downwards.
GGAACCTTCCTTGCCTTTGCAGGAACCTTCCTTGCCTTTGCAAGAACCTTCCTTACCTTTGCAAGAACCTTCTTTTCCTTTTTCGGTTTTCTTGCTGGATTTCTTTGTAACTTTAGTTTTCTTTTCTTTCTTTGTTCCGGAAGGAGAAGATTTTTCGGTTACTTCTGTTTTGGACTCTGTGGTGGAGCTGGATTCATCAGCAGCCAATACAGGGGCGCAAGCCAAACCAAGCACGGCTACGAGAGCAGCGGCCAATTGAGTCTTTTGCATGTGTGGACCTCCTACATATATATAAGGAATCGAATCCTTATTTAGTTGAGTGATCGAACAAAACGCTGGCAATCCGAATCGACGGTTGTCAACCTGGACTGCTATACGAGTAGTCCCATCGTACATATTTCTACTTTAAGAGAACCGCAAGCGGATGTTAGGGCTGTGTAAAATCTAGTAGGCGTCCGTTCTACTAGAATAGATATTGTATTATTGAGCCGGAAATGGTCATGAATCAAATCAATTCGAGTTTTCAAGAATTACTAAACAACTGGGCTAACGGTGGAGCTTTGCCGGAGCAACCCATTGATTCATCTCATCCTCATTTTTGCGAAAAACTAGGCGTAAGTCCCGAGCAGTTTTCTTTTCAACAATACGCTCAGGTGGGCGACCCTTCCGAATGGCATCAAGCCGGGATTGAATTTCCCGAAGTGCTGGAAGGGACCATGTATATGTATATTCCTTCGCGCTGGAATATCGAACTGAAACAGGGCAATCTGGCCCAGGCTTCAGAAGGCGATAAAGTGCGTATGACCATGATTCTCACAAGCAGAGAAGAATGGAAAATGACGCTGCCTGAATTTTTCAAAATTGGAGATGTATCCGCTTTTGCCTATTATCCAGTGCAGTCTCCCCACTATGACAAATGGATTGCCTGTGTGGACAGAGACAAAAGAATGTGGATTTATACTTTCTTTAGAGCAGGCGATTGGATGCTGATTACCAAAGGCGATGCCGGCGGCAGAAACACTCTTGTTCTGCACGTATCGACAGCTGTGCATTCCAGTCCCTGGTACAGCTGGATGGCAGTCGAACAGCCGACATAGCGCAATAACAACATTCAAATCGTCGCCTGATTTCTCGCACCATATTTAGTATCACTACTTATTGCGTTGCCGGGTTCATCGCCGGGTTCATTTTAGTTATGGCAAAAATCGAAAGCCCCGGTTTTGAAAACCGGGGCTTTTGAATTTTATTGTTTCCGTGATTACCGAGGATTAACCTTCAGCATTCATCGCAACAGGAGCTGCTTTAGCTTTGCTGGAGCGCTTGGCGCCTTTCTTTTTGGCAGCTTTTTTAGGAGCGGCTTTTTTAGGAGCAGCTTTTTTGGCAGCTTTTTTAGGAGCGGCTTTCTTAGCGGCTGGCTTTTTAGCGGCAGCTTTTTTAGGAGCAGCTTTCTTAGCGGCTGGCTTTTTGGCAGCAGCTTTTTTAGGAGCGGCTTTTTTAGCAGCTTTTTTAGGAGCAGCTTTCTTAGCAGCAGGCTTCTTAGCAGCGGCTTTCTTAGCAGCAGGCTTTTTGGCGGCCGGTTTTTTGGCAGCTTTCTTAGCAGCAGGCTTTTTAGCAGCAGGCTTTTTGGCAGCAGCTTTTTTGGCTTTCGGTTTCGACTTGGTCGATTTTCCAGCCTTAGCAGTTTCTTTTTCAGAAACACTGCTGGGAGCAGGAAGAACTTTAGCGTTAGGTTCTTTCTCTGCTGATGTTTTACTTTGCATTATTTATCCTCCGGATTCATGCTACCATACGAGATAAAATCGCGGAGGAATATT
>CAZEQP010000520.1:0-3390 GCA_964514345.1 uncultured Candidatus Obscuribacterales bacterium | reverse complement strand
ATTATTGTTTTTTTCGGTGGTTTATTACTGGATAAAGATCAAGTCAAGCTGCCTTACAGCACTTTTATTGAAGCGGTCGACAGGGGCGAAATAAAAGAAGTAACAATAAGCAAAGAAGAAATCACAGGCTCTATTGCCAATAGAAAAGAAAAACAGTTTCGCACTGTGCGTGTTGACGACCCTACACTTTTGCAAAAATTAGAAAACAAACATGTTAAGTATCAGGGAAGAATAGAAGACAGTTTTTTCCGCAATTTATTTTTGTGGGGTATTTTCATTTTTTTTGGTTTGAGCGTTCTTGGTGCCATTGGACGAGCTTTCATGAATAAAGAAGGGCTTGGCCCCGGCCTTCTTTCAATCGAAAAAAACAAAGCAAAAGTATTCATGGAAGACAAAATAAAAACCACTTTTGCCGATGTGGCAGGTGTGGATGAGGCAAAAGAAGAATTGCAAGAAGTCATCGGTTTTTTAAAAGACCCTAAAAAATACGGGCGCCTGGGCGGTCATCTGCCCAAAGGTATTTTGCTTGTCGGTCCTCCCGGCACAGGCAAAACTCTTCTTGCCCGAGCCGTAGCAGGTGAAGCCGGTGTGCCCTTCTTTTCAATCAGCGGCTCTGAATTTGTCGAACTTTATGTAGGTGTAGGCGCCGCCAGAGTGCGCGACTTATTTGAACAAGCCCAGAAAAAGGCCCCTTGCATTTTGTTTGTGGACGAACTGGATGCCCTGGGAAGAGCCCGCGGCATAAATAACGGGATAGGCGGACATGATGAGAAAGAACAAACTTTGAATCAATTGCTGGTTGAAATGGACGGATTCGATCCGCGTCAGGGTGTGGTAGTGCTGGCTGCTACAAACAGACCGGAAATACTTGATGTGGCACTCTTGCGGGCAGGCAGATTTGATCGCCAAATTATGGTGGACAGACCGGATCGGCTTGCCAGATGCCATATAGTCAATGTTCATTTAAAAGACAAAGTGGTATCAAAAGAAGTGAACGCCCAGGAAATTGCCGCTTCCACTCCCGGTTTTACCGGAGCGGATCTTGCCAATTTAGTAAATGAGGCTGTACTGCTTGCCACCAGGCGTCAGGCTCAGTTTGTCGAGCCTCAGGACTTCACTCAAGCACTTGAGCGAATAGTTACCGGACTGGAAAAGAAAAATCGACTGCTCAATACTAAAGAAAGAAATATAGTAGCCCATCATGAAATGGGACATGCACTTGTTGGAATGCTTTTGCCCGGCTGCGATCAAGTTCAGAAAGTTTCAATAATACCAAGAGGAATAGGGGCACTCGGGTACACTTTGCAGAGACCGGTGGAAGATCAATATCTTATCTCGCATGAAGATCTGGGAAATAAACTTGCCGCTTTGCTGGGCGGAAGAGCCGCCGAAATAATCATGTTCGGTGATGCTTCAACAGGTTCTGCAGATGATCTGGGAAAGGCAACAGATATAGCAAGGTCCATGGTTACACGTTACGGCATGGCCGAAGAATTGGGACCTGTCACTTATGAAAGTGACCCTTCGCCTTTTCTTGGCAGCCAGACTGGTTTCATTCAAAATAAAAGATACAGTGAAGACACAGCAAGAGAAATAGACTGTGCAGTAAAAGATATCGTTGAGGAAGCATTACAAAAAGCTATTTCATTACTGAAAGAATATAAAGATACACTTGAGAAAGGCGCAGAAAAATTATTGAGTCAGGAAACGCTTGATCGCAGCGATCTTGAAATGTTGATTGAACCAAGAAAAGAATCATCCTTAAGGATGAGTGAAAATAATTCATTGGGATGAATTTCATTTCTTAATAAAATTGGACAATAATTGCCTCCCGGCAAACAACAACCATTTTATTCAGGCTCAATCAATGACTAAAACAAAAACTAAAACAGTCCCCTTAAAATCAGTAGCAGATGCATCACTGGACCTGCCCATCATTGGTTTTGATTTTATCGAATTTTATGTAGGCAATGCCAAACAAGCAAAATACTTCTTCGAAAATGGTCTTGGTTTCGAAACCTTCGGATACAAGGGACTTGAAACCGGAGACAGAGAAGTAACATCTTATGCACTGCGCCAGAACGATATAAAAATCCTGCTCACTGGTTCACTTGCGCCTGATGGTCCGATTATTGATCACATTGCAAAACATGGTGATGGAGTCAAATCAATAGGATTCAATGTCAAAGATGCAAAATACTGTTATGAAAAAACTATAGAACGCGGTGCCACAAAAGTCAGTTCTCCTTCCATTTCAAAGCTGGAATCCGGAAACACAATTACTGCATCCGTTTGTACTTTCGGTGACACCATACACACTTTCATTGAAAGAGAAAACCAGACTCAAGAATTTCTTCCGCCCGGCTTCAAACCTGTCGCCGGAAATAAAAAGGACATTGGTCTATTGAATGTCGACCATATTGTGGGCAACGTGGAATCAGGTAAAATGGTTGATTGGGTGCAATTCTACCAGGATGTTTTCGGATTTCATGTTTTCCAGGGATTTAACTCTGATGACATAAGCACACAGTATTCGGCTCTCACTTCAAGAGTGATGGCAAACAGCACTGAAACAATAAAAATGCCGATAAACGAGCCCGCTGCCGGTGCCAGGAAATCACAAATTCAAGAATATCTTGATTTTTATAATGCACCCGGAGTGCAACATATTGCAGTAAGAACTGAAAATATCATCGAGACTGTCACTCAGTTGCAAAAACGTGGCATTGAATTTCTCAGCATCCCTGACATATATTATGCCACTCTTACTGACCGAGTCGGCAATATCGACGAAGACATAGAAACACTTTCCAGGCTAAAAATTCTTGTAGATCGTGAAGCAAATGGTTATTTGCTGCAGATTTTCACCAAACCGTTTCATGACAGACCCACTCTTTTCTTTGAAATTATTCAACGCAAAAACGGAGCATCCGGTTTCGGCAAAGGAAACTTCATGTCTTTGTTTGAGTCGCTTGAACGTGAACAAGACTTGAGAGGAAATCTGTAATGCCTTTTTATCATTACCAAGGAAATGTGCCTGCAAAACGTCATGTGCAGGCGCGAAACGAAGATGGTTCACTGGTGCAGGAAGAAGTGTTCGGCAGTCGTGGTTTCGACGGCAGATACTCAATTCTTTATCATCTTTTTCCTCCCACACAAGTGCTTGCGTATGAAGTACTGAGCGATCTTTCCTCGCCTGAAGAAATTAGAGCGGATCTTAAACATCGACACCTGGAGCTTGGTAAAGCAAAACCTTCAGGTGATCCTGTGTCAGGTCGAAAAGTCGTTCTTTCAAATAATGATGTGCAAATCGGATTTTGCGCAGCGACCGAAAAGATGGACTATTTATTTTGCAATGCCAATTGTGATGAACTTGTTTTCGTGCAGAAG
>CAZEQP010000519.1:0-3396 GCA_964514345.1 uncultured Candidatus Obscuribacterales bacterium | reverse complement strand
GGTTTTCTAATTGCATTATCGCTAGAAGGCGCTATCTGTCTGATTATGGCGGCGCCGCTTGTTCTTTTCATATCAGTGATTGGCGGTTTGCTTGGATATGCAATTCAAAAAATGAGATGCAAACACGCAGATCTGGCCAAGATCTTGAGCGGTTTCATCATACTTGTTCCCACTGTTTTAGCTATAGAACAGTATTCACCGATTCGTTATCCGGTTTATAACGTCACTACAAAATGCACAGTGGATGCGCCACCGCGCTCTGTCTGGAAAAATGTGGTGGCATTCACCCGGCTCAAGCCGCCTACTGAGCTTATGTTCAAACTAGGTGTAGCTTATCCTATTTATGCCAAAATTTTCGGACAGGGCAAAGGAGCGGTGCGTCACTGCGTTTTTTCCACCGGCACTTTTGTCGAGCCTATCACAGTCTGGAATGAGCCTCGTCTTTTGCGTTTCGGCGTCACCAGCCAGCCTGCTCCCATGTTTGAACTGACTCCTTTTAAAGGACCTTCCCCACCGCATCTGGACGGTTATCTCATTTCCAAGCTCGGTCAATTTGAATTGACTCCCAGTGCCGATGAAAGCAAAACAATTTTGGCAGGCACTACCTGGTATCAAAATAAAATGACGCCCGGACCATATTGGAACATCTGGTCTGATTATGTAATTCACAAAATACACTCGCGTGTACTGGCGCATGTGAAGCGTCTCTCCGAGGAAGACCACGCAGCCAGTCGCATAACCCTGGCTGAGTAAACGCGCAAAAAGATTGCGGATTCGCGCAAAAAATTTGCGGGTTTTCAAATTGAGCCTGGGTCGCTTTAGTCTCAGACTGTTCTTGCGGCTTCATATACTTTGAAAACGGAGGAACAGATAATGAGTGAATTTGGCGATATTCAATTGGCAAAAGCCGAAGGCAGCGGTCCGGCTGTTGAAACTCGACGAACATTACGTCCAAATTTCGACGTCGACCTTGCTCAACTGCCGCGTGACGGAATGAGACATAAAAACGATGCGGTAGCCGGTCAGGGAGCGGCTTCAGAATCTAATCTAAGTCTGAGCAATTTTAGATCCAATCTGGAAAACGGAAATCTGGAGCGCTTCGGCGCAGATCTGGCGGCTCTAAATAGTGTGCAAAGAGGAGCCGTCTTGAATGGTCTTTCCAACGCTCTGAGAACGGCGGGATACCGCGTCTCGACAGAGAACGGAATTCTTCAAATCCAGCGCATGGTGAATGCAAACGGTGAGCAAATCGCAGCCAATGCTCAAACCGGCATTCGCCAGACAATTTCATTTCGTCCTGGACAGACTCATCCGTCCATTTCAGAAAGACGAGTTGAAAATGGTAATCTGGTCGGTCCGTCCAGAACAATCTCAGCCGACAGACACCCGCCGATAATTGCAGACATCGGCAGACGCTTGCGCGGTAGATAGAGAAAATTGCGCGGCAGATAGAGTTAGCGCGAACCGCTTAAAACAGGCTTTTTAGCGGCGGCGCTGGCCAGTTTTTGAGCCAACAACAAGCGGCGGTCTTCTTTGACCGATGCACCTTTGCATACTCTTCCCGACAACATTTTTGCCGGTACGTTTGCTTTGGTGACCCAGCCTATTTTTTTGAAGAAGGAGATGACGACCCAGGTAGGATCAAATTCAAACCATTTAGCTCCCATACGGGCTGAGCCCGGGAAAGCATGGTGGTTGTTGTGCCAGCCTTCTCCCATCGTGAGCACGGCCACCCACCAGCAGTTGACGCTATCATCTGTGGTGGCGAAACTGCGATAACCAAACTGGCGAATGTGGCAGACCACATTTAGCCATAGAGGTGTTTGCATCACGCATAGTCCGGCAAGCAAGCTGGCCAGAGCCACCTGCCAGCCGAACAACGCCCAGAGTATGGCTCTGAAAGTCAGTCCGATGGCGAAGCTCAAATGATGTCCGCGTCTCAGATCGCCGCCTTGCTCAAGGAACCTATAAATAGGATCTTTGAGAATGTCTTGCGACTGAGTGTGGGGATCAATGTGATCAGCGTATTTTTTCTCGCCCAGCCAGCCGAAATGAGCATACAAGATGCCGTTGCGGGGTGAGTGGGGATCAAGGGGGGTGTCGTGGTGACGGTGATGCGCTCTGTGGATGGTGGCCCACCAGATGGGAGATCCTTCAAATGCAAGATAGCCGCAGAGTACAAAGAAATACTCAAGCGGCTTAATGCAAACGAATGAGCGATGCGAAAGCAACCGATGATAACCGAAGGTGATACCTACGGTATGCACGACGAAAAAGACGATAAATAAACCGATGAATTCGAGCGTGCTCAAGTTGTGTTTCCTTTTAAAAAAGTGTTTCTAGAAGATGGACGGAACTATACAACTTAACCGTTAGCGGCCTCTGCCACCACCGGTTCTCGGTTTGGGCTGCGAAACGACTACAGAAATCTGACGTCCTTTCACTTCTCTGCCGTTAAGAGCTTTGATGGCTGCTTCGGCTTCAGATTGGGTGCCCATTTCAACGAAAGCAAATCCGCGTGAGCGGCCTGTTTCGCGGTCTTTGGCGACCTGAACTGAGTTCACGGCGCCATGCTCGGCGAAAAGCTCTTGAAGCTCAGCATCCGAGGTGGAGTAGGCTAAGTTGCCTACGAAGAGTTTATTGTTCATTATCTTTATCAACCTTTCGACCGCGGCGCTCATCATACTTTAAAAGGTTGAGAACAGAGGTCAGCGAACTAAAACAGTCACTAAATATAGCATGAAGCTTGTCAAGACCGAAGCTTGGCGTCATAACTTTCTTAATGTATGTATTCCATTTAATTCAACTCGGGGGCGGGGCTATAAAAAGGACCGTCAGACCGAGTAGTAAAGTGGTTGCTCGCCATAATATCAACACAATCAATGGGGCTATCAAGAGCAAAACTACGATGTCACGCACTCTTTTGGTCTTGACTTCGTCCAGTGCCAACACTATGACGCCCCCGATCGCGCTCAAGGCAAGAGCATAAATTGCCCAGTACCAGGAAAGATTGGGTGAAACGAATTTGGTGGATGCCAGTTCGTCCACATGTTTTTCCAGATCGTCAGAAATAATTTCTTCAAACAGATCCGGTCGATCAAAGTTTGGAAAATTACTGTCTGTGTTTTTGCTTTCCCACACAGTGGTGTTGTTGACCGGCGTCAGAGCAACTGAAAGTGTGCTTCTGATTTTGGTGTTGAGCGTATTCTTATCCATGTCTAAATCGTCGTCGACAACTATGCTGACCGAAGGCAGACCGAAAAGTGCTCCCACAGAATCGTCCACCACGCTGAATCCGTTGCGTCTGAATGTGTTGGCTGCCACATGCCAGAAATGCGCTTCCATTGCTTGTTTTTGATCGCTGAAATTGACGAAGTGATTGAAGAACAATAATTT
>CAZEQP010000518.1:0-3398 GCA_964514345.1 uncultured Candidatus Obscuribacterales bacterium | reverse complement strand
CAGACGTTTACGAGCATGAATTTAAAAAATGCTCGCATAACCGAGGATGATGACGGTGCAGAAGCAAATCGTTTTCATTCTTTCACTTCAGGACAAGCATTACTTTATGACTCGAAAGGCAATTTAATTTTTTCAGGGGGCGTTACTGGAGCCAGGGGTAAAACAGGCAACAATCCAGGTTTAAGTCAATTATGGACTGCATTGAAAGAGCGATCTGGCGCACCGCCGGTGAAAGATTCACTGGTGTTTGGTTGTTCCTTGGTAAACGACGCCCCTGCAAAATGAGTGTTTGATGAGTGATACCCCTTCATTTTTAAAAATACTGGAGAGTGAAAAAGCTCTTTCAGACAAACTTTTCCAGGATCAACAATTACAGTTTCACAAGAGAACCGACAAACTATTTGCCACACTGATGCTGGGTCAATGGGTGGCGGCAATTATTATGGCTTTAGTGCTCACTCCAAAAACCTGGTCAGGGTCAATAAGCGATACTCATATTCATGTCTGGGTCGCTATTTTGATTGGAGGCGCCATCTCACTGTTTCCTGTTTTTCTGGCCTGGACAAAGCCGGGAGCGCGAACAACCCGTCATATCATCGCCGCCAGTCAGATGTGTATGTCCGCTTTACTGATTCATCTATCCGGCGGCAGAATCGAAACTCATTTTCACGTTTTCGGTTCACTTGCCTTGCTGGCATTTTATCTTGACTGGCAAGTGTTGATAACCGCATCACTGGTAGTGGCTCTGGACCATGCAGCCCGCGGAATTTTCTGGCCTCAATCAGTGTATGGAGTTATGTTTGTTGAGCCCTTTCGATGGCTGGAACATACAGGTTGGGTGGTTTTTGAAGACGTATTTTTATGCATGTCCATTCGCCACCATATAAGAGCACTGGAAGAGAACTGCGCTCGAGAAGCCAAACTGGAAAAAACAAACGAGCAAATCGAGGCAATAGTAACTGAACGCACAGCTGAACTTGCTGAAATAAATTTGAAACTGCAAGAATTGTCCCTTGAGCTGTCTCAATCGCGTGACGACGCCATCCAGGCATCACGATTCAAAGGTGATTTTCTGGCCAACATGTCTCATGAAATTCGCACACCTCTAAATGCGGTTATTGGCTTGAGTGACCTTTTGATGCGAACACCTTTGTCTGATGAACAAAGAGAATTCGGCGCCATCATAAATAATTCAGCCGATTTATTGCTTGATCTGGTCAATGATATTCTGGACTATTCCAAAATTGAAGCAGGAAAACTTGATCTTGAACTTATTGAATTCGACATCATCGAGCTTATAGAAGGCACTTCTGAAATAGTAAATGAAAGAGCGCATACCAAAAATCTGACTTTATCAAGTTTTATAGATCCCACAATTTCGCGCATTGTAAAAGGGGACCCGGGCAGAATACGACAGGTTTTGCTGAATTTTCTCAGTAACAGTATCAAATTTACTGAACAAGGTGAAATAGTGGTTCAAGCCATGGCAGTCGGTGAGACGGAAAATGGTCGGCTGGAAGTTAAGTTTTCAGTCAAAGATACAGGAATTGGTCTATCTGAAGTGGCACGTGAAAAGCTTTTCCAGCCTTTTACCCAGGCGGATAATTCAATCACCAGAAAATACGGCGGCACCGGACTGGGGCTTGCCATTTCAGACAAACTGGTGGCATTAATGGGCGGCACCATAGATTTTGAAAGTGTATACGGTAAAGGTTCGATATTTAGTTTCAGCATCAAACTGGATACTGTGCTGAAAGAGCCGGGACAGTCAATGTCCTGTCCAATTAATGAGTTTAATGCCAAACGATTACTTATTGTTGACGGTCCTGAAGGCATTCAAAATGTTTTGCAATCATACGCCTCCATTATGGGTGTACGCACAAGTGTGGCCAGCGACATAGGAAAAGCATTGCCCATGCTGAAAAAAGAAGTAGCCGAAAAGGATCCTTTTGACGTCGCTCTATTTATAATGAACAGCGAGAATGAAGAAGCGCTGCGGAATTTTAAAGATTTAAAACATCATCTGCATCTGAACAAAACAAAGTTGGCTGTTGTAGCCTCATCCAATGAAAAAGATTTTGTGCAGCAGATTATGCAAAATGATTTGTCTCACTTTTTTGTTACTCCGGTCAAAAAGAATAAATTTGTCGAGGGCTTGATAAGCCTGATAAAGCAGAAATCAAAAGAAAGTCAGGAAGCCAAAAATTCCGAGCCGGATGCATCTTTGCCGCCAGATTCCACCAGTCTGGTTCTGGTAGTTGAAGACAATGCCGCCAACCAGAAAGTGGCCTTGCTTCAATTGCGTGAACTGGGTTTGCCTGCTCATGCAGTAGGAAATGGCATTGAAGCCCTGGAAGCGGTTGCCCGCACGCAATACGCCTTAATATTGATGGACTGTCAGATGCCTGAAATGGACGGAATTCAGGCCACCAAAGAAATAAGAAAAATGGAACAACAAACAGGCAAACGTTCCCCCATAGTGGCAATGACCGCTCATGCCATGGCCAGCGACAGAATCGAGTGTCTGACCGCCGGAATGGACGATTATATAAGCAAACCTGTTACTCAGAAAAAACTTTCTCAAATAATTGAGCGATGGATGCCGCGCAGTCCGGGCGTTTCGCCCGAAAAAGACAATCAGGAAATCACAGGTGAAATTTCATCCAATAAAAGACCAATTGAGATTGAAACATTGAAAAAAACTTTTGGACTGAAAGTCGCAGGCGAATTAATGCAAGAATTTCTGGACGATACTATGCGGCTTTTGCAAAAACTGGACCATGATCTGGCAAGTAATGATCTGGTTGCACTACGTATGGATGTGCACGAACTGAAAGGAATGAGCGCGTCTTTGTATGCCTCTGAGATTGCCGAAATGAGCCGCCTTTTGGAAGAACAGCTGGAAAACGAAAAAGCCAACTGGAAGGCATTGCAACTGCAAGTGGATGAAATCCGCTCCGCCCGGATAAGAGCTAAATCGTACATAGAAGAAAAATCAAAACAGCTCTAAGCGGGAACCATCTGAATTAATCTGCCTCCTCTTTGGATCGGTGCAGTCGCTTTGTATTTTGGCACGCAAGGTACCGAATTCCAGGCTCGAGACACCTGCAAAACTCTGGGAATAGTTTTTGGAGCCGTGGGACTGGCTACATTTTTCGCCGAACCTGGAGTAGCAACTGCGCAGGGACTTGAATTAAGATCCGACGACGTTCTTAAATTATTGCCCGGTCATATCGAATTGACCACGGCAGACGGATTGAGAGACCTTGCCATAGGTATCGTCGGCGTTATGGCCGGATTTTTCCCGCGTCAGCAGGAAATAGAGCTGGATATGAAAGTTCAGGACCTGCAAAATCAAGCTGCTAAACATTCACATTAGACTGTTCGAACTGGTTGAT
>CAZEQP010000517.1:2400-3404 GCA_964514345.1 uncultured Candidatus Obscuribacterales bacterium | reverse complement strand
GCCTTTGATGATTGAAATGGGGATCTTTCTTGATGTCCTGGTAGCTGTAATGATTTCAGGCCTAATCATTTTCAAAATCAAACACAGTTTTGAACACATAGACGTGACACTAATGACTTCGCTCAAAGATTGAGGAAAGAGGTATCAAGTTTGTCTCTAAACATTCCTTCTATCATTTTAGTAATTGCTCCTTTAGCAGGAGCGTTCATTTGCATTTTTACCAATAAAATCAAATGGTGCAGTTTAGCTGCCGCTTGCTTTTCCTGGATCTCTTTTGCGGCGGCAACAAATATTTTTGTGCCGTTTTTGCTTTCTTCAAACACTGTGTATGAATTTTTTCCCGGATTGTTTTGTGATCGGCTGTCTGCATCGTTTATTTTATTGACCACTTTTGTGGTTTCAACTTCATTGACACAGGCGGGACTCTTTTTTGCCTCTGAAAAGTCTGTGTCTCAAGAAGGACACGTCAAGCTGTTTTACATTTTTTCATTGCTGTTTCTTTTGTCCATGATTGCCGTTTTTGTTTGCGACAATCTGGGGGCTTTATGGATAAGCGTCGAAGCCACTTCTTTGCTTTCGGCCGGGCTTGTCTATTACTCCAGATCAAAACATGCCGTGGAAGCCACCTGGAAGTATTTAATCATTTGCAGTGTCGGGATTGCTTTTGCTTTGCTCGGCACCATATTTCTTTTTGCTTCCTCTCAATTTGGTGCTGTCGATGGTGGCTCATTAAGCGCTAAAGTATTGAGTGAAGTTTCGACCAGGCTTGAGCCATTTTATTTAAAACTGGGATTTATTTTTTGTCTGGTCGGTTACGGAACTAAAGCAGGAATTTTCCCTTTGCACAGCTGGCTTCCCGATGCCCATTCTGAAGCCCCTGCACCAGCCAGCGCCATGCTCTCAGCCGGTCTTTTAAATTGTGCCTTATTTGCTATCTGGAAAATATTGAAAATAACTCAAGGTGGAAATTGTGGTCCCGGTGGTGGCGGTGGTGGTGGTGGCGG
>CAZEQP010000517.1:0-2390 GCA_964514345.1 uncultured Candidatus Obscuribacterales bacterium | reverse complement strand
CAAGGTGGAAATTGCAGTCATTTATGCCAACAAGAAAGCCTCTGGGCAGGAACTATTACTGTACTTGCTGCCAGTTTGTTTCTGGTCAAGCAACATGGACTGAAACGACTCTGGGCCTATTCTAGTATTGAAAATGTCGGACTGATGCTTGTGGCAATCGGAATGGGCTCTGCTCCTTTATTTTTTTTGCAAGCCTTGAATCACAGTCTGGTCAAAGTTTCGCTGTTCTGTTTATCCGGCAATATAATTCAAGTGTGCGGAAGCAAAGAACTTTCTGAAATATCCGGTGTGCTCAAAAAATTGCCACTAAATGGGGTGCTTTTGCTTCTCGGGGCATTAGCTGTCACAGGTTCTCCACCGTTCGGCACTTTCATAAGTGAGTGGTTGCTTCTGACTCGTTGTATCGATCAAAAAGAGTGGTTGGTAGCCGGTGCAATTCTGTTGGCTTTAACAATTGCTTTTATTTCTGTATGTTTTCACACCGGAAGAATTCTGGTCGGCGGTTCGTCTATTCAAGAATCTAAATCACTAAGCATTAACAACAGCATAATTCCCACGCTTCTGATGACTGTTTCACTCTTGCTTGGTTTTATAGTAACTCCTCAATTGCTGAGGTATTTTCAATGAAACCAATACTGGAAATGATTGATATTGAAGTTTTTGAACCTTTTATCAAAAGCAAATTGAAACATGATCGAAATCGGCTGGGGCTTTTGAGTTCAATTGACGGAAGTGAAATATTCGTACTCATGCTGGATCCGGAAAAAGGTTCTTGCAGTGTTGCTATTTCAAAATTGAGCAAAAATCAATACCCTGCCATGAGTGGTCGAATCCCGCAACTGCACTGGTTTGAAAGAGCTCTCAACGATTTTTTCGGTTTGACTCCTGTCGGGCACCCACGTTTGCGCAGCAATTTTGTCGAGAATGCATTTGATCCGTCATTATCACCGCTGCGAAATTTTCCTGACAATTTAAGACCTGAAGAAGTACCGCCTCGTGATTTCAGATTTATGAAAGTAGCCGGAGAAGGCATATATGAATTGCCTGTAGGACCGGTTCATGCCGGCATAATCGAACCGGGACATTTCAGACTGAGCTGCCTGGGTGAATATATTCAGAATCTGGAGTTGCGATTCGGTTTTCTTCATCGTGGATTGGAAAAAACATTAGTCGAAAAGCCATGGACAAAAGCACGTTTTGCGGCAGAAACCGCCTCAAGCGACTCTGCTTGTGCCAATTCTCTTGCTCATGCAACAGCGGTTGAAGATTTGCTTGAAATCGAAGTGGCAGAGCGGGACAAGTTACTTCGCACCGCCGCTATTGAAATCGAACGAATTGCCATGCATATATCGGATCTTGGAGGTATGGCTCTGGATTTAGGCTGTGCCGGCGTTGCCGCTTCACTCTCACGTTTGCGAGGAGAGGCGCTTGGGTTGGCTGAATTGTTGAGCGGTTCACGATTCTTGAAAGGATATATTTTCCCTGGTTCGGTGAGAACAACTTCTGTCGCGCAAATAAAAAAAATGCTGCCGATTTACCGATCCCTGCAGGAAGAAACTGATTTTTTTGTCAATTGGTTTTTGGAAAATGCCCAGGTTCAGGAGCGTCTATCCGGTATAGGAAAAGTGTCTAAGAGCCTTGCTCTGGATTTTGGTCTGGTTGGTGTGGCTGCAAGGGCTTGCGGTATCAAATATGATGTAAGAGAAGTTTTTTCCCACGCTGCTTTTCCTCATGCAAAACATTCTACCGTTTTGCATGAGGACGGCGACTGTCTTGGCCGAACTAAAGTGCGAGCGATGGAGCTGGCTAATAGTTATATTGTACTTGATTCGGTCTTAACTACTCTTTCTGAAATGGCAGAGACTCAGTATTACGGCAAGTCGCCGGAAAATCTGGCTCCAGACAGTATAGGCTGCGGTATCGTCGAAAGTTTCAGAGGCGAACTCATTCATTTGATATTTACTGATTCAGACGGCAAAATAAAACGTTATTGCATTAAGGATCCCAGTTTTAATAACTGGACCGCAATGGCAATAGCTGCCAGAGGAAACTTGATTGCTGATTTTCCCGTTTGCAATAAGAGCTTTTCTTTGTCTTACAGTGGTCACGATTTGTGAGGCGGCATGCTTAAACTTTTGAGATTCATTCTTGATACCGGATGTCGCACCCAGAACGTTTTGTTTCCGGATCTTCCAGAGCATGCATTGGGTCTGCCAGCTGTAGATCCTGAAAAAACATGCCATGGTGCTGAGTGTGGTGCATGCGTCGCAATATGTCCGACTTCTGCAATCGAAATTGAAGAGGCACCGAAAGAAAAAAACAAAGTTGGAATCGATCTTGGATCCTGTATAGGTTGCGGGTTATGCATAGAAAACTGTCCGGAGGATGTT
>CAZEQP010000516.1:0-3408 GCA_964514345.1 uncultured Candidatus Obscuribacterales bacterium | reverse complement strand
TGCGTCATAGAAGCGGTGTCGAAGTCAGAACCACCTGGAGCGACACCCATCATATAGAATCATATGGGTTTGAAGCACCATTTCCCGGTGATGAATTACTTGACTCCTGGCTCAAGAAAAAAGGGATCCGGCCTGAAGACGACTACGATTTAAAATTTAGATATCCAAAATGGAAACTATCCAAAATACTCAATCACGTTCCGCAAAAGCATAAACAACGCGTTTACGAATGGGTGACTAATATCACCTGGGACGTGGAGGAATTTCATGATACCAGGGGTGGTAAATATATTCCGGATACATTTGAGTGTGAATACGACAACAGTATCATTACTGCAGATCGCAATTTGAATTTTGATTTGATCGAGTGCTGAATCAGCTGATTTATTTCAGCCACTGTTTCAGTATTTCATCAATATCCTGATTTTCTACAGGTTTTGACAAATAAGCATTGATACCGGCTTTCAGAGACTTATGCAGATCCATCTCATTAGCTTTTTCTGAAAGAACAAAAATCGGAACTCTTATTCCCTTCAGTCTTATTTCACTGGTCAATGAAAAACCGTCCGGATCAATGTCGAATAAATCGATGAATATCAATTCGAATTTCAACGAATTGAGCAAGCGAAGCGCTTCATTGGCGCTGGAAACTACTACACAATATTTGCCTCTATTATCCAGTTCAGCTCGAAGTGAGCCGGTGATTTGCTCATCTCTCGATATTATCAGGATTGAGGACATTGAACAGAATCGCTACTTCTTTTTTGCCGATTTTTTAGAACTGCTTTTCTTTTCAGTTTTTTTAGTTTCTTTTGTTTCGGTTTTGGTTTCTTTTTCAGCTTCTCCGGGTTCTTCACCGTAAGCTTCTGTTTCTTGTTCGGTTTCTTTTTCGGTAGTAGTAGTGGTGGTGGTATTGGTGCTGGAGGGAGTTTCAGCAGCAGGCTCGGTTGACTGCGAATTGGCGCAGGCGCTTACAATAGAAACAATAAAAACAAAAACGGCTACTAATTTCAGCATTTTTCCTCCCTGGTTATAAAAAAACTGGCGACTCTAGGAAGCTTTATTTCATGTGGGCTTGAACTGTAGGTACTAGTCTGTTTGGTGGTTTGATATACAGTTAAGAGTCGCCAGTCCTATTGTTCAACAGCAACCTTGCAGTTTGCTTTCAATCGACCGCTTGGATTCTGTATGACGTATAATAGTTGGAATGACTAGAATATTGCTTGTAGAAGACGATGAGTACTTAGCATCCGGACTTATTCTTGCTCTGGAGCGGAAGAACTATTGTGTGAAATTAGCAAAGTCAGGCACTGACGCTCTGGCTGATTTGCTGGCTGAAAATTTTGACCTGGTATTGCTCGACCTCGGCTTGCCCGGCGTGGACGGAATAGATGTACTGGACAAATTGAGAAAACGGGACACTCAATTGCCTGTAGTCATAATTACGGCAAGAGACAGAGTAGACGAAAAAATCAAAGGTCTGGATATGGGAGCAAATGATTATCTGGTGAAACCTTTTGATTTCGGCGAGCTGGAAGCGCGCCTTAGAGCTGCACTGCGCAACAGCAACTGGCAGAGCAGCACTGAAATGAAAATTGGTTCGCTTGTGTTGAACACAAATAACGGACAGATTTCAGTCGCCGACGAATTGATGGAACTTACACCCAAAGAAGTGGTGGTATTGAAAACATTGATGTCCAAAGCCGGCAAAGTGGTAAGCAAAAGACAAATAATGGATCAAATTCCTGACTGGCTCACAGAATCAAGCGAAAATGCCGTCGAGATCGTAGTGCACAGACTGAGAAAGAAATTGGAATCAGCCCAAGTACATATCAATACGGTGCGCGGTTTTGGATATATCCTGGAAGCCAAGCGTCAGTGAAAAGACAGTCGATAAGCAGACAACTCTTTTCACTTTTAATTCCCTTACTGGGCTGCGTTTGTATTGCCAGCGCAGTTTTAAGCTTTTATCTGGTGACAAATTTTTCGCAAGAATATTTTGACTGGGATTTGATCAATTCAGCTGATTCAGTTGTAGGCAGAATGCGTGTGCAACAAGAAAAAGTGGTGGTGGATTTGCCGCCCTCAGCCCTTGCTATTTTGAGAAAAGACG
The DNA here is from genome assembly GCA_964514345.1 of uncultured Candidatus Obscuribacterales bacterium. Lineage (GTDB taxonomy): Bacteria > Cyanobacteriota > Vampirovibrionia > Obscuribacterales > Obscuribacteraceae > Aved-18. The sequence goes on along the minus strand of CAZEQP010000516.1, from coordinate 1,295 downwards.
AATCGGACAAATTTTATTATTCAGTATCAGGCTCAAAAGGCGAAGTCATCTCAGGGGATAGAAATTTACCCAAACCGGCTCAAAATCTGGAAGAGGATAAACCAGCGATTCGGACCGATACTATCAGCGGTGAAACAGTTAGAATCGTGGAAGTGAAAGTTCCAATGAGAGAGACAGCCGAAAATTTTGTCATAGTGCAAGTGGCCGAAACAATGAAAAGCAGAAAACAGTTTCAGCAAAAAATGCTTTTAAGTGTCGGTGTTCCGCAGCTGTTAATGGTCATACTGGGACTGTCCGCCGTCTGGTACGGCGTGGTGAAAATCTTGACCCCGTTAAAACAATTGCAGTCACAGTTAGCAAAGAGATCCCAGGCGGATCTCAGTCCTCTGGCCGACAATAACATACCGGAGGAAGTTTATCCGCTGGTGAAAGCTATCAACACCCTCTTTGAAAGATCGCATGAAGAAATAAAAACGCACCAGCGTTTCATAGCCAATGCCGCCCACCAGTTAAGAACTCCTCTTGCCGGTCTTAAAACCTACTCCAGCATCGGCAAAGAAATGACTGAAGAAAAAGAATTGAAACATGTGGTGCTGGAACTGGACCAGGGCATCGACAGAGCCAGCAGAATGGTGAATCAGCTTCTGGCTCTTGCCCGCACCGATGTCCATGATTCTGCCAACACCGGCAACACGCAACAAGTAGATCTGAATTTTCTTGTTTCAGACGTGGTATCGGAACTGGTGGATTCAGCCATTCGAAAAAATCTCAAATTGACTTATGAGGGCACCGATTCTGCAGTCACCATCAGCGGTGAATCACCCGGACTTCGCCATCTTGTCAGTAATCTTATAGAAAATGCCATTTTATACACACCGCCTGAAGGCTCTATAACTGTTCGATTGGAAGGCGGCACCAGAGTCAGGTTAGTTGTTGCCGACACAGGTCCTGGAATTCCGGAGCAAGAACAAGAAAAAATATTCGAACGCTTCTACCGGATACTGGGCACCGGTGGCAGTGGCAGCGGACTAGGATTGTCCATTGTAAAGGAAGTGGCCAACGCCCACAATGCCACAATTTCCATTCAATCCGGAGTAAAAAACGGCGCTGTGTTTACAGTTGAATTTACTTAAGCTCATCCGAATAGGGAAGAATCATTTGTTTTCTCATCAGTCTGATTTTTTCTGCCCGACTGAGTTCAGGCGGTTTATCATTGATTGAAAGGGGTCTTGCTTGCAATGAAGCAGGCGGCTCGTAAACAGTTTCTTGCCCGAAATTTATATAGTTGCGCACAT
>CAZEQP010000515.1:0-3408 GCA_964514345.1 uncultured Candidatus Obscuribacterales bacterium | reverse complement strand
ACAATTTCAACTCTTTGTTAGGCACAATTACTCCCTCCACCGATGTTGCAAACGGATCAAGAAATATGCTTGTAGCCTTTGGTGGAGCCAATGTAGCCATGGCTTTATCCAACGCTCTCAATCATCTGGATCCAAACGGCGGTCAGTCCACGACTCGTCCAGGCGCCACCAGAGCCATTGTGCTTGTAACGGACGGCTTACCTACAGTGGACTTGAACAGGAACAGGTATTCCACCCCACCTCCGGACAATGAGCCTGCCGTGTCGGATGCACGTGCTCAAGCCATGAGAGCAAAACAAGCCGGTATCCCTGTTTATGTGGTAGCGCTGAGCCAGGAGCCTGATCTAAATCAGCACATGGACACGACTTACAGTGATACGGAACAAGGAGGACTTGCTTACGAATCCGGACAGGGCGCCAAATATTACAGGGTGGCCTGGCAGGGAATAAATCCGACTCGTCAGGAACTGGACAGAACATTCGGGAATATAGCCCGACAGTTAGTGAACCTGGTTAAGTAGTCCGGAGCCCTTGCCAAGCGGCAATATTCAATGCTAAAATTTTTTGACTTGCATTGTGCCAATTATGAGGAGTGCACAAAACTAATTTATGAACAAAAGCAGCGGCAAAAATAAAAGAAATAAAGGTCAAATGGCCATGGCTCTATTCTTATTTATAGGGCTAATGATTATAGGCGTACTGGCTGTTTTTTGTTATGAAACAAGCCGCATATTGCTGGTTCGCGATCAATTGAAAACTTGCGCAGATATCGCCGCTTTGTCAGGTGAAACAACGCTTTTGTCTTCTACTCAAAATTTTTCCACGGCGCAAAACACAGCTAAAAATACCGCACTGAATATGTTCAGGCGCAACAGCATTCTGGGAATCCCGATGACCGGAGTTACCGCTGCCGCCACCCCATCAAGCTTGAGTCCACCGTCTGGACAGGCTCAAGTTTGTTTTGAATTTATAGATCCTGTTTCAGGAACTGTGGGCGGTCCCAATTCAAATATATTGAGAGTGACGAGCGCCTATTCATATCAACTTTTCGGCGGAAATTTCATGGGTATCGGCAACTCGGTCTACACCGTTGCAGTCACCACCAAGGCAGCGCTTCCTTCGCTCGACATTTATTTGCTTCTTGATCTTTCATCCTCTATGGACGACCAGACCCCAGTTTCCACTGTATTGCGAAAATGGGATCCGTCTGTGGCACCAAACGGCAAACCTCGTTATTTCATTCCGGGCACGGCTCCGGCAGGCACAGGTAATCTGGACAATGTTTTTTGTCGCGAACTGATGGGAAATCCAGTCAATGCCCTGCCGCCCCAACACCTGGATACAAGCCAGGCACCATTCGGTGTACCTTGCAACAAATGCTTCAGCGAAGTGCGCAACGCTAGCAATCCCACAGCACAAACTTCTCCATTGCGGGGACTGTCCGATGACCACCCACCCGGCGACTGTCCGCCTCCAGGCGGTGTGGGCCCGACAGGTTTAAGCGCCGGTCCTGCCGTAGGTGGAGGTTATGCCGGAGTTTACAGCTTTGCTCCGAAAAAGGGAGATGAAATCGATCCTCTGTTTGAAGACAAAGGTGACCCGTATGTGAATGTTGCCACCATGCATGCCGCCGCAGAACCGCATAAAAAGGCATTCTGGCCAGTCAATCAATCGGCGGAAGCACAGGTGGGCGCAGGGCCAGCCAGTTATCCTCAATGCACTTTCACTCATATGGTGGTGAATATTGACGGCAATAACAATTTCGGCGGATACAGCGCTTTCGGATTCAATTTTCCCAGCACCGCCTCACTGGTCGAGGCTTCAATCGGCAATCTCGAATCCACCGGCGCAGCCAATAATGCCTGTCTGGACTTACCCAACATAGGCGGTATAACACCGCGGTCCGGATATCAGGATGCATACAGAATAAGCGCCTGCAGCCGGATTGAACCTCTTTCTTCAATAGTCAGCAGCACCACAAAATTCCTGACAAAAATTCGCTATTCAACCGACCCTCACTACGGACTGGTTACCTTTTCCACTGAAGCGGGAAATTCACCCGGAGACACGATGCAGGACTGGAACGTGTCTTGGGCATTTCCGATGGGAGGAGCAGCCAGATTCCCGATTCCCGGTATACACGTAAGCCCCGGAGCCGACAACTTTAATACCGCCATCAATACCATCACTCCGCCCTCCGGAATTGGAGGCGGCTCCAACAATCTTATGGTATCGATGGGCGGCGCCAATATAGCTCAGGCTCTTTCAAATGCTCTAGATCACCTGGATCCAAACGGTCCTTCAGCCACAACAAGACCGGGCGCAACACGGGCGATCGTGCTTGTGACAGACGGATTGCCTACAGTAGATCTGGCCAGAAACAGATATGCCACTCCACCTCCCACTAATAATCCGGCTCAAGCCGATGCGAGATCCCAGGCCGCCAGAGCCAAAGCGGCAGGGATTCCGATATATGTACTTGCTCTCAGCCAGGATGCTTCGATGAATTCTCACATGGACGCCATTTACAACGACAGCTCAAGCGGCGGAATAGCTTATGAGTCAGGTCAAGGTGCAAAATATTATCTGGTGAACTGGTCGGGAGTAGCAGGTACCAGGCAACGACTGGACGCTACTTTTGGTAATATAGCCAGACAGTTAGTAAATCTGGTTAAGTGATCCCGATTCAAAAAATTACAAAAACAAATTTTTTGATTGCAATTGCAGTGCAATTCATTTTATTGTGCCCCTTAATCTGGATCTGGACAACCTGGGCAAAATTCAGTCCGCTTGTGATTGATCCCTCTCTGCCGCTTGAGCTGATTAATCTGGTTCCTGCTGCCGTGCAAAGATACGGCGTATTCATGATTTTATGCGCGTTTGTTTTTTGCGCTTTTTTCTTTTTCGCTTTCAAATCGAAAGACGATGAAAACAATAAATTGAATTTTTCAGCCGGGGCACAATTTTTTTCATTTGCATTTCTGTTCTGCCTTATCGGTTATGTGATGGTGGCATTGCGCATTCTGCAATTTCCTGTCTGTGTAGACGACGCCTATATCGATTTTCGTTATATTTACCGCTGGGCTAACGGTCTGGGATTTGACTACAATTCACCCGAGCATGTGATGGGATTCACCTCTCACTTGCATGTCCTTCTTTTGACAGTAATTGCAAGTATTGTAAGAGGTGTGGATATAGCCCTTTTGTCGCAACTGACCAATGTGGTTTTTCAGTTTGCCACCTATCTGCTTTTGTTTTTAGTTTCGCGTCTCTGTTATCAAAATATCTGGCTCGCCTTTTTTTCGTGCGCCGCTTACGCCTTCAACCAGGAAAATCTCAGCGCTTGCCTGACCGGTAAAGAAGCTCCCATGCTGACATTTCTGGTTTTGCTTTCAATGTGGTCGGCAA
>CAZEQP010000514.1:0-3409 GCA_964514345.1 uncultured Candidatus Obscuribacterales bacterium | reverse complement strand
CGGTACCACCTTGCACAACGGCTCGCAGACCGTCGGATATTACTTTCATATACTCTGGTTTGATTTTCCAGTATTCAGCTTTTGGTGCCGGTATTTGCCTGTCACCAATTTTGATGGCAAGGTGAGAAAAAGGCACTCGTCCTTTCATAGCCAGACCCGAATAAATGCGGGCGCCCTGCACCGGAGTCAACTGGATAAATGTCTGTCCGATGGACATGTGAAGCGTGTTTCCGGGATACCATTTTTCGTGCATGCGTTTCAGCTTCCATTCAGAATCAGGCACTGTTCCGGCCCGCTCATTCGGTAGTTCCACACCGGTAGGGCGCCCTGCGCCGAGCATATTGCCCCATTTTTTGATCATTTCAGGAGTCATTTTCAAAGCCATAATATAAAAAGCTGAGTCGCGTGACCACTGCATACACTTGACCAGATCGAACAAACCGGAAGCGCTGGTCCAGTCATGAAAAGTAAAGCCACCAAGGGAGACACCACCACTGACATGGATTTTGTCGCCGGGTTTAATCACCTTATAATCTAGAGCGGCAAGCATCGTAATAGGTTTCCAGATAGAGCCTGGAGGAAAACCGGACAGTGCGCGGTTGTGCAAAGGATGGCTGGGATGGCTCAAAACTTTTCTGTCTTCTTTGGTGAGACGTCTGGTAAAAACGTTGGGGTCATAACTCGGGCGTGATACCAGGGCCAGTATCTCTCCCGATTGCGGATCCATAGCTACGATTGCTCCGGATTTGTCACCCAGAGCCTGATATGCACATCTTTGCAAATTCAAATCAAGCGAAAGAACAATTGGTTGTCCAGGAATCGCTTTTTTAGTCACCACCGGTTTTGCCGTTTCAGGTGAAGACGACTGACCAAGAGCGTTCACTCGCACTCTTTGCTCGCCGTCCACTCCGCGCAATTGATCGTCGTACAGTTTTTCAATACCGGCTTGTCCGACCACATCGCCCATTTTTCTGTCCGGTCTGCGCAATAATTGCGGCTTGGTGATTTCACCGCAATAGCCAAGCACGTGAGCTGTCATGTCGGCATGAGGGTAAGTGCGGCTTATGTCGGGAAGTATGTCTATGCCTGGAAGAAATATTTTTTGCTCGTAAAATTTGCTCACATGCTCAAGATTTAGATCATGCTCGATCACGATAGGCAGCACGGATCCAGATGCTTTGGCTTTCATCAGGCGATCGAAAACCACGGCATAATCAAGATCCAGTATTTTGCTTATTCGTGTAGCCAGCCCCTGCAAATTTTCCAATTGGTTGGGAACGGCAATCATAGAAAGTGATTGTTTATTTGTGGCAAGCAAGTTACCGTGGCGGTCATAAAGACTGCCTCTGGGAGCGCGCAAAAAAGTTACGCGAGTGGAGTTGTCCACCGCCGCCGCTCGATAATATTTGTTTTGAATGACTTGCAGCCATATAAGTCTGAGCAAAAGCAAAGTCATGGCTGTGATAATCACAAAGGCCAGCACAAATGCTTTTGATGTGACTTGATCTGAAAATCGAGTGTTGGGAGTGAGGCTTTTCATCGCGTGTCTGAAAGCTCCCTGTATCTCAGAAACTCATACCAGCCGCGCATGGGAAAGAAAATGAATGGAGCCAGTAGAGAATTAAGAGAAGCTTCAATCAAAGAGACTCGCACCAGATTTTCCAGAACAGCCGGTCTTCCGGCTACAAGCAACTGGGCAGACATAATAAGTTCAGACATGAAGGTGAAAATAAACACAAGCGGGATGCAAAAAATAATCGCCCGGTTGAAATTGCGCAAACAGAAATACCCGGCACTCCAGCCCACAAGCGGATAACACACCGGATACAAAGGAAGAATCGAGGCATAAAGCGCCGAAAAAGCAGCTCCCAGAAGAGCACCACTGATGGAGCCGGAAAGTATTTGTCTGAGCATCACTTCTTTCCAGGTGCTCAAACGCAACTCATCCAGAGTAGGCGCTTTCACCGGAGAGCCCCAGGTGACAGACCAGACTATGATGAATGTAAGGGCAAGATTGCACTGCACATCAAACAAAGTGAGGCGGCTTAAAATGCAAAGCTGCAAAACCCAGATGAAAGAAATTATCAAAGCGACAATGCTTATGGCGCCTAATCTTCTTTGAGTGCGAATGGCAAGCATAATTCAATCGCCTCTATATAGGTGGCAAGACCAGGACTTGATCCAGATCAAAACAATTCTCGGCAAGCTTCACGTCTATCTGCATAGAGGCGCCATTAGTATCACGCCTGATGGAAGCGACTTCTCCCACCGGGTGATTGTCCGGAAATGCTCCGCCTTTACCATAACAAATTATTTTGTCGCCCACATCGACATTTGTACCTATCGGCACATAATCGATAACGGCCAGATTAGGACCGTTGCCTGAAATGATTCCGGGCAATCCGATTCGTTTTATAACCACACCCAGTTTTTGTTCTGGATCTGTAATCAAACGCACCACGCTTGCATGATCACTTGTGCTGTACACCTGGCCGACCACTCCGTCGCCTGTGATTACAGCTGAACCTTTGACCACGCCGTCGAGCTGCCCTTTGTCCAGAACCACCTGCTGATACCAGTTGTCCGGATTGCGCGCGCTTACTTCGGCAGCCAGAGCTTTACGTGCAAGCTTATCGCGCAGTCCCAACAATTTACGCAAATTATTGGTGTCGCGCGCCTGACGCTTCAATGTCTGCAACTCAATCTCAGTCTTAGCCAGCTTGGCTTCCAACTCTCTTATACGCTCAGTCGATTCAAATACTTTGTCTGCCAGATCACGCGTAGACTTTACCTGATAAATACTTTTAGTCAGAGCGGCAGAAACCCAGGTGCTTGCAGTCATTAAAAAGCCGGAGGCAGGACCTGCCAGCATAATGAGAATAATTACCAGAAACACTGCCTCGGCAATGTGTTCTGTCTGTTCGTCTGAACGGGACACCAATTCAAAGCATCCCGTTTATTTGTGGTACTGACAGAGTTCAAGCACTCGGCTGAAAGTGGGATCGCTCAACATTTTGCCTGTGCCTTTGGCTACAGCAGAAAGCGGATCTTCGGCGATAAATACAGGCACTTCGGTTTCGCTTGAAATAAGCTCGTCCAGTCCCTGAAGAAGCGCACCGCCACCCACAACCACTATGCCGCGATTATAAATATCGGCAGCCAGTTCTGGAGGTGTTTTTTCAAGTGTATGCTTGATTGCTGTGATGATTGCACGTAGAGGTTCGGCAATCGCTTCACGAATTTCGCCTCGACTCACTGTAACCGTTGTAGGCAAGCCGTTCAAAAGGCTCAGACCTTTCACATTATATTTGTCGTTCTCTTGCGTTTTCCAGGCGGAACCAAGTCTGAATTTCACTTCCTCGGCTGTTTTTTCGCCAATCTCGACACTGTGAACACGTTTCAAATAAAT
>CAZEQP010000513.1:0-3416 GCA_964514345.1 uncultured Candidatus Obscuribacterales bacterium | reverse complement strand
GGCGTGCAATGTTTTTGCCATTATAGAATGCGGGATGCCTTCTGAATGATTGGCAAGTGTGGCGTCGTTGTGCCCGTGATAACAGCCTTCAAACATAAGTACCAGGTCGCGTCTGGTGACGCCTCTGGCCAGGCGAATAGCACTCATCACCGCTTCTGTACCTGAATTGACAAAGCGCATTTTTTGCATGGATGGGAGGCATTCTTTGACCAGTGCGGCAAGTTCAATTTCAAGCTCATGGGGAGCGCCGAATAAAAATCCTTTTTTCATTTGTTCCTGGCAGGCGGCAACCACTTCCGGTGCTGCGTGTCCTAAAAGTGACGGACCCCAGGCGCCTACATAATCTATAAATGTGTTTCCGTCCACATCCAGTATTTTGGCGCCGGTGCCCCGGCAAAAGAATAGAGTGTGTCCGCCCACTTCTCTGAATGAGCGAAAGGGGCTGTTAACTCCGCCTGGAATCAGCTTCTCGATTTTCTGAGTGTATTGGCGCGAGAGTGGTGCCTGGATCATGGTTGTGGTTTATAGCTCTATTTTGGTGTCGATTTTGTAGTCGCCTTTTTTTAAACGTTTGGCTCCCATTACATATGAGTTATCAATGCCACCGCTAGTGGTGACAAGCAAATTATTGCCTTTGGTCAGTTTTATCACATCAGGTGATTGATTGACCACTCTTATATGCACCGGATTGCTTGTGCCCTGCACTTTGATAGTCAGTTTATCCAGGTTGCCTTTGCGCTCATCTGATACCACCTGAGCGGTTATATATTCAAAGCGGGAAGAATTGCTTCGAAGTCCTGAATTATTGATGGTTACAGTGTGAGGTCCGGCGCTTAAATTGCCGGGCACCACAATGCGCAATTGCACGGGTGATGAGGCGAGCACCTGGGCTTCAAACTGGTTGTCCACCATTATATGATTTTGACGCGACATGCCTTCAAAGTCATGCCCGTTTACTATAAGTTGCTTGCTGGATGATACCAGGGGCGAAACTCTATCGATGCTTGGTGCTTGACCGTCCGACCAGTTCAATGGTTGCAGAATGTCGATTACGTCAGGTGTGAGTTCAGGTCTTGAGGAAAGTGAAATATTGAGAGTGCGTCCTGGAGTGGCGTCTTCAGGCACCATAAACATAGCCTGTCCCTGGGTATCGGTGGTGATGGTGGACCCGTTGAAACTTAATTCGAACGAAGGCTCTGGTTTGTTGTTTTTGTCCACCACCGAAACTGTAATAAACTTTCCGGCGATGGCTCGCTCAGGTGTAACCAGATTGGCTTCCAGACTGGGCTGTCTTATTTCTGAATTTATGGAGGGGCTTTCCCAGACTCGACTTGAATTGGCCGGAGGCAAATTGATGCTGGCTACTGAAATGCGTTCGCCTGAGTTATTTTGTTGTTGATCCGGATTTTCAGCTGTTTTTTTAGTTTCGGCTGTTTTTCTGTCTTCTTTGTTTTCAGCTGTTTCGGTCGCTTTGGCTTTTACTTCGTCTGCTTTCTCTGCTTTATCTGATTTAGCCGTTTCTGTTGCTTCTCTTGTTGCCTTTTCTTCTTCGGCTTCTTTTTTCTCAGCCTTTTCTTTAGCTGCCAGAGCTATTTTTTCTTTTTCTTCAGCGGCTTTAGTCTCAGCTTCTTTAGCTTCGGCTTCAACACGAGCTAATTCGAGTGCTTCTAATTCTTCTTCGTGTTTGTTGAATGCAGCCAGTTCTACTTGAAATTGCTTGATTCTTCTGGTGCTTACCGAATCAAGAATTGCTAGGGGCTTTTTTTTTACAGGCTCTGCCCCCTTGCTTTCAACTTCTTTGGCTTCTTTTTCATCCGATGTTTCGGTTGATTCTTCTCTGGGCAGACAGGCGGACTCGACTTTTATGGATGCCACTTCGCCTTTCCAGAAAGAAACTTCAGATTGACTTTGAATATCAAAACCGCTCTGAACAGGTGACTTGCCTTGCAGCACCACAATGAATTCGCCCACTTTGGAGCCGTTGTCAACTGTTTTATCCGATTCACCGGCTATGGTGATGGTGAATAATCCTTTAATACGTTTGCCCCAAACACAGGCAACAGAGCCTGAAAGCTTATCTGAAACTCTCACTTCGCCTGACGCCCAGGCCTCTGTTTGCATAGACGATTTGCCGTCTGTTCCTTTGGCCAGGATTCTGTCATTGGGAAGGTTTTCTTGTGAGATGGCTTTATCCAGCACTTGCTGGGCAAGCTCGACAATTGTTTTTTCATCGGCATTGGCGATACCCTGTGTTTCGCCTGCCTGAGGCAACGCTTTGGATATGTCTTTCAATATACTGATCAGCGCAGCGTCAGGAACAAATTTAGGTGCTTCCTGTTTTTCGCGCTCAGACTTTTTGGGGGCGGACTTTTCTTCGACAACTTTCTCTGTTTCTTTCTTTTCAACAGTTTCAGTTTTTTCTGTTTTCTTTTCTTCTTTTTTGCCGCCGAAAAAGCCTTTCTTCACCGGCTTTTCTTCTTCTTTAGCTTCGGCTTTCTTTTCTGATTTTTCTGACTTCTCAGCTTTTTTTTCTGATTTTTCAGATTTGTTTGATTTTTCCGCTTTTTTCTCTTCGTCTTTTTTCTTCTCGCTCTTTTCTTTCTCTTCTTGCGCTTCTTTTTCTTCTTTCGACTTGGTGAAAGGCAAGCGAGCTAACTGAATTCTGGGCTCTTGCCTGGTGGCGGAAAGTTTATGCGTTTTGGCATCGACAGGCAGAGTGGCTGCGGTGAGAACTTGTCCTACAAAGGTTGCCAGGGCTAACGAACTTGTTAAGATTGGTTTCATCTGGGTTCTTTGAATCCTCATCAATTGTGCAGCACAAAGTCAATTATAAGCCAGGCACCACGAATCTTTTCTACAATATATGTGGCTCTATAGTCTTTTTCTACGTCTGTGAGCAACTTCATTGTTTTGGCGCTGAATTTTTTCTGACGCTCTTGAATACTGATATCTACTTCGTATTTCTGGTCAGGCACGATTTGTCTGAATCCGGTCATCTTTAATGAGCGCGGTTCAAACTCAAAATATATATCGTGCTGCAATAAAGAATTTATAGCTGCACTTTGAACTGATAATGCTTTTCCGCCCAGTATCTTGGTCAAATTCTGGGTCTGTCTGTTTTTAACCACGGCCCGGCGAATATTTTGCCAGCCGACCACCAGATTTTCAAATTGAGTGCGCAACACTTCGTCTTTAGTTTTTGACGGAGGTGGTGTGCGCTGGGCCCCGGTGTTTGTATTTGAACCTGAGGCAGTGGGTGGAGCCGTAGAAATGGAGAACTTACTGTCCGCCGGCTTAAGTGTATTTGTGTTTTTCGGTCTTCTAATTATCTGATTGTCGCCGTTGATTGTATTTGTATTTGTGGATGCTGTTGTAGTAGCCGTTGCACTGTTGTCGGTTGCCGGCGTACTGCTTGT
>CAZEQP010000512.1:0-3418 GCA_964514345.1 uncultured Candidatus Obscuribacterales bacterium | reverse complement strand
AGAGATTATTCGACATCACATCAATTCGGTCTGACATGTGCTCAACACTACCTGCCAGATAGTCAAATCTATTCGACATGTGGTTAAATCCAGTTGAAAGATGTTCGACACTGCCTGCCAAATTATCGAAACCGTCAGACATGTGGTCTACTCGACTGGACAGGTAATCGACCCGTCCGGACATATGGTCTACACGTCCAGATAGGTGGTCCACTCGACCCGACAAATGGTCCACTCTCTCGTTTGTGCCTTTGATTTCCTGCACAACAGAACCAAAACCGTTCCTCAGCTCCTGCTGCAATATAAGAATTGCCTGATCATCGAAACTCATGGTTGGATCCCTCTACATAACCCTACAATAATGTATACGACCAAATCTTGCCAAGGGTTCAAATTTCTAAGTGCCCAGTTCCAAAACATAACCGATAACGGTTATGTTTTTCTTGAGGGTAGGGTCGATCCCACTAAGGCAGACGGCGTGCGATTATCGCCGTGTCGTCTTTGTAGCTGATGGTCCATTTTTCTGGATGAGCGAGAGAAAATTGTGCCAGTTGAGTGTGCGGTGGCAAGAAAATCCAGGCGATTTTGTACTGGTCCAAAAGCTTCTCATAACCGGGTTGACAGTTGGCCATCGTCAAGAAATCGAAAACTACTTTGTCTGGATAAATGTCGAATCGAGTGTCGATGAAAACCTTAGTCGGTGCATAGCAACACAAATACCATATGATCATGTCTCCGAATTGGGGGTCGTTCAAAACATTGCCTCGAATTTTTTCCAACTCCTTCGTGTCTTCATTCGCATATTCCAAATATCTAATAGCCTCGTAAGGAGCCGAAAAGCCGTAGCTCGATTGCGGCAACTGCAATTTGAATAGACCAGACTCCCACCAGGTTCCGAAAATTGTAGCGATAAAAACCATTAGGGCTGCAGCTGGAGCAAAGAGTTGATGCCTGAGTGCAGTATCGGCAGAATTTGACTCCGGCTCAGCCTGATTTTGACGAATCGTCTGAAAAATTGAAAGCAGCACTGGAAACTCACAAACAGCCAGAATACAGGCAAAGGGAATCAAGCGCCTGGCACCGATTCCCATCACTAATACCATCGCCACGACCACGCAAGAAAATATCAGAGCAGGAAACACCTTTTGATTGCGCAATTTATAAATGATGACTGCCAGAATTCCCAAAGTGACAAGAGCAAAAATAAAATACAAACCATAAGTGAAACCGAATAATTCAGTGAATGACAGGGGTTGCAATTCTTCTACTTTGGCACCGACAGGAGAAGTGAAAAGCTTAAATAGATAAACCCACAATTCAAACCCCCAGGGATTTACTGCTGTGCTTAATGTGCCAAGACCCAGCATCAGCCATACTTTTAACTTGGAGACTTTATCCTCAAGTACTAACGTTTGAGTAATTGCAAAAAGAGACAGAACAATCAATCCCAATACAAATCCACAGTGCAAATTACACCACAGAAGCATAATGGCACAGATTGCAATCACCGAAAGCCATGAGATAGAAGCATTTCGGTCATGCAAAATTTTGAGCCTCAGATTCTGCATCACAAGCAATTCAAGTCCAAACATAAAGGCCGAAAACAGCTCAGGGCGCAAATAAAAGTGAAAACTTGAAGCTTGCGCCGCAACCAAAATTAAAATCAAAATCCAGACCGGTCGAGCAGGCGCCGTCAGGAAAATAATAAGTGGAAAAGCGAGAAAGGCTCCGGCGCAAAGAAAAGCGCCGAGCAACATTGGTCCCTTAAGATTTTCGTTATTGTCTAAAAAGGCGCTAAGCGTTTTTTTTCGTGCTTCTGGAGGCGCCTCGGTTATCTTATTTGTCCCACTCCAAAAATGCATTGCAATATACGCTTTTTTGTAGGCTTCAAAATAAGCCGCTTCAGAAAGCCACTGATAAAAAACATGCGGCTTTCCATCCTCTTTCTTTGTGTTGTATGAAAAAGGATCTTTTTTGGGAATGGATCGAGTTTTGCAAATCATTTCGCCAGTTTTCAAAATCCAACAGGTATCAGGATCTTGCAGGCACGTCACACCAAAACTAATCCCAGCCAAATAAGAGCAAATAACGAAAACAAAAAGCAGCACCGGAAGCGCTGCCTTTTGAATTATTTTTTTGGGACTAAAAGCCACTGAGTCGTTTACTAAAAACTAGTATTTGACCGAGCAGCCATACGGCTTGGTTTCGGATTCTGAAACCGGCTTACCGTCAAGTGTTTCGTCAAGAGCTGCTTTGACATAGTTTTTGGCGTCGGCAATTTCGCTTTGCTCAACACCGCGTTTGTCGTCGATGGCGCCCTGATAAATCACTTTGCCGTCTTTGCCGATAACAAACATATGCGGAGTGGTTTTGGCGCCATAAAGTCTGCCGACATTGCCGTCTGTGTCTACAAGTACGGCAGCCGGAGACGATTTGCGCTCTTCAAAAGATTTTTTGAATTCTACATTTGTGGCGTGACCTTGTTTGCCCGGTGCGCTTGAATTAATGCAAACCCAGACAACGCCTTTCTTTTCATAAGCTTCTTGCAATTTTTGCATATTGCCTGATTCGTAGTGTTTTTTCACAAAGGGGCATCCGAAGTTGAACCACTCGAGCACTACAATCTTGCCTTTCTGGTCTTTCAACTTCCAGGTTTTGCCTTTGATGTCTTTGATGGCAAAATCAGGAGCTTTCTGTCCCACGTCCACATGCGCGATTTCAGCGGCGAAACTGGCGTCACGATCTTGCAAGAAAAAATTGGGAACAACAAGGGCTGCAGTCAAAATAGCCAGCGCAATGAGCTTTTGATTGATTTTGGTTGCCGGATTCATAGAGTTACCTTTACTAAGAAATTCGAAGTCGCATATTCATTATATAGACGGGATGACATTCTACACCCATCCTTATATAGGTAGGGCAAAAAATAACATTCCCCTTTTTATCGGATATTCTCTTTGCAGCCTGCCTTCTTGAAGCAACCGATACCTTATAATGGAATGGCAAAGCAATTGTTTTGTTTCCTGGGGCTGTAGCGCAGTTGGTAGCGCGCACGGATCGCACCCGTGAGGCCAGGGGTTCGAATCCCCTCAGCTCCAGAATTCGAGGGCTATTAGCTCAGGTGGTTAGAGCGCGCCCCTGATAAGGGCGAGGTCCGTGGTTCGAGTCCACGATAGCCCAGTTTCTATTTAGTACACAACCGTTATCGGTTATGTTTCAAGCTGGTGCTTGATAACGATATGAAAATATTTTGCCGATTTGGGCAAAATGCTTTAAGGCAATTGGAGCTTTGGTGCTAATATTGCCGTCTGCGCCATGAGTGCGGGCTATTAGCTCAGGTGGTTAGAGCGCACCCCTGATAAGGGTGAGGTCCGTGGTTCGAGTCCACGATAGCCCAGTTTCTATTTAGTACACAACCGTT
>CAZEQP010000511.1:0-3419 GCA_964514345.1 uncultured Candidatus Obscuribacterales bacterium | reverse complement strand
AGCCTGCCTGGTGATCGTCTGTGCATATAAAAAGGCATCGGCTGACATTCAGCGCTTTGCCCAGTATATTTACAACAACAAAAAGAGCATCACCTATGGCAGGCGAATAGTTCATCACATTGCCGATTTCAAGCAACAAAGCCTCGCGGCTTGAATCACGCTGTACTATTTCGTTGACTTGAGCCAGGCGAATGATTTCTTGCACTTCTCCTGCCGTTACGCGCAATTCGGTCAGCTCATTATTGTTGAGTTCTGTATCGCGGCTGAAACTCCATGAACCGAAAGTTCTGCCCTGCAGGACCAGTGGAATAGTGACCGGCGTGACAACAGAACTTATTGCTTCCTGAAAGTCCGGACCGGCTTTGTCTCTGAATTCACAAATAGAAGTGAAGTTGGGGTCCAGCGGGCTTGAAAGCATGACCTGGCAGGATTCAAGAGAATAAGAATCTCCCAATTCATTGACTGTGATCTCAAGAATCCTTTTGAGATCTCTAACGCCGGAAAGTTTTTGAACCAGGTTATTGGGCATGTTTTAATTTGAAAGTGCGACTTATTATTAGCAAAACGCCAATAACAACAAACCCAATTAGTAGAATCGGTAAACTTCTTGAATTCGCTCACTAGTCATACTAGTCAAACCAGTCACCCAGACGCGCAATCCGTAGGTGATCTGGTGGGTCGGGCTTTCCAAATTTATCGGGCGAACATTACCCAGTGGTTCAGATTTTTACTTTTCCCCACTATTTTTGTTCTGGTCTCAAGAATAATGGTTCAGAGCGCCACTGCTTTCATGTCGGCAGAAAAATCATCCCCGTTACTGGTTTCAATAGTTGTAGTTCTATTCGGCGCCGCATGCCTGACACTGCTGGTTGCCAGGTGGCTCTTGCTTTTGCGTCAGTTGGCCCTGGTGAGGATAGTTAATGGATTATCCAGCGATTTGAAAGATGCCCTGAAAGTGGTCAGCGGTCGCCAGGGTGCCCTGATAGCCATAGGAGCTTTTCTGGTCCTGATGGTCTCGGTTACTTCGGTGATTTTTTTCCTTTTTGTCATTTTGTGCGCCTTTCTATTTAAGAGGGGTTCGCCCCTTTCATTTATACCAATACTATTAGTCTATGGAAGTATGTTCGGCTGGTTCATCTCTCTTGGATTCATCCACGCCTCCGGTTTTCTCATTTCATGCGCTGCCGTTTGCGAAAAACAAAGGATCTCACAAGTAATCGGCAGAGGATTTTCTCTTTCCGGTCGTGCTTTTTTTCGCACTCTGCTGGGTGGCTTTCTCATTATGATTACAATCGTTTTGCTGGGACCGCCTTTATGGTTGCCCGTTTTTGTTTTTTGCGCCCTGGACGCTTTTCGCATGGGATTTGAAGGAAGTGGAAACAGTTTGCCTTTTCACTGGCAGGTGTTGTGGTCTACCTGGGAATCTCTGGTGGACATGGTGGTGTGGCCGATTTGTTTCATCTTTTTCGGATTGTATTATGCCGATATGAAAGTGCGTCAAGAAGGTCAGGACCTGTCCGACAATCTTGCTAAATTGAAAACTGAGTATCAATCATTGCTGGATGGTGAGGTGGGCAGTACCGCATGAAGTATCAAGACGTTTCCAAACCGCTAACTGAGATGGCCGGAAATTACCAGTTTAAAGATCCGCCCCAATTTCTTGTTTCCCTGCAGGATTTCATCGCCAAATTGTTGCGCAACATGGTTGATTTTTTACGCCAGTTTAAAATCGATTTTGGTGATTTTGCCGATACCAAATCGGTGGGCAATGTCATGCAAGTCATTATTTTTGCCGGACTGGTGGTGGTACTGGTTCTGGTGCTCTACACTCTTGCCGTTCGACTGAAAGATTTGCAAAAACAGGCTCAGCTTGCCAGAGTGGGTCTTGCCAGCGGCATGGAAATACTTGATAGCAAAGCCTGGAAAATAAGAGCACAAGAGCATGCAGATACTTCCAATTGGAAAGATGCATGCAGGGCTCTTTATATGAGCTCGCTTTATTTGATGGACGAAAATACGATTTTGTCCTTTGTCGCCACCAGGACAAACTATGAATATTATTACGCTCTTTCATCATATAAAAAAATTCGTCAACCGTTTAGAGAGCTGGTCAATATTGTGGAAAGAATCTGGTTTGGAAATGAAACCGCTCAAAAGGCGGATTTTGACAACTGTGTCAAGCTGCTTGCCGCAATGGAAACCGAGGTGGCGACTGTGAGTTCGGAGAAAAGCAATGGACAATAAACGCCGGCTTTTCATCCAGATAGGCATTTTGCTTGCAGTCAGCGCACTGTCTGTTTTCACCGGTTCTGTGTTCAATAAAGAAATTGCAAAAATGTTGCCGGATAAACGCACCTCTTCTACCTATAATGAGAAAGCAAGCGGTCTTTCCGGTCTTTGGGAATTGACTGAAAAGTTGGGGTACAAAACTGCTCGCTGGGAATTGCCTTATCGTCAGCTGGGCGGACTCAACCACACTCTGGTCACTATTTCGCCGCCGGAAACATTGAAAGAATTTGAAGTGGAACAGATTTTGAAATGGGTGAAAAAAGGAAACACCTGGATTTATTTTGATGATTTCAGTTTCTTTTCAGCCTCACAGATTCTGGGGAAATTGAAGCTGACTCAAAAAGATGTTTTTGGCGAAACTGTGGATAAAAAAGGAGCGAAAAAAAATAAGAACAGTCTTGAGGATCTGGACATAGTCGTTGAATCGGTTTATTTGCGCCCTAAAGAGAACTGGAGTGAATGCACAGGCGTCCAGGGCATGAAGCTTGAGCCCACTTCTCGTCTTACCGGGGGGCAGGCAGTAGTGGAAGATGAAAGAGGTCAGCTTATAACTTGTGTGCCTTTGAATAAAGGTCGCGTGTTGATAGGCACTCCTGTTAGCATATGTGAAAACAAAACTGTGGCCAGGATTGAATACTGGAGCAATTTTCAATTTATGGAAAACTGGATGAGCACCGGTGGTGGTACCATATTTTTTGACGAGAGGGCGCACGGTTATACCGGGGGAACCAACGTTTTCATTCGTTTGTCACGAGGCCCGGTTGGTCTTGTTGTGGGACAGTTGCTCATTATATTGATAATAGGAGTGGCCAGTGCTTTTCAACGATTCGGGCGACCGGAGTCTGTAGATACTGCCCGGCGCATTTCCAATCTGGAATATATCAACGGACTGGCTAACACCTGGTCGCGCGCCCATGCCAACAAATTGATTCTGGAAATATTGTTCGCCTCGTTTAAGAGCCGGCTGGCAAAGGTGCTAGGTTTGCCGGTGTATGAAGAGAATGAAAGATTCTCGACACTGCTGAAAGAACGGCTGCAGCAAGCACGCAGTGAAGCAAATGAAAAGGTATTCGAAGAATATCAAGAGGCGCTTGAGGGCTCCTCAGTGACGGACAGTCAGGTAAGCGCCA
>CAZEQP010000510.1:0-3430 GCA_964514345.1 uncultured Candidatus Obscuribacterales bacterium | reverse complement strand
CACGCTAATCAGGGCATAAAATCTCTGAGCAATTTTCCCTGATGTTGAATTCTGTTTCTTGCCTTCAAGATATGTTGCAGCAGGTCCGGATGAAGCGGATAGACCACAAACCAATTCGGCATCATTACATCCCAGAGCCGAGCCAGAAGACGTTGCGGTGTTGGTCTGGAAGCACAGATAACATGAAAAGAAAAGCTGGCAAAGCAAAGCTGTGAGAAGAATTATAGAGTTTTTGCCTGTACAAAAACGCATGAGCCGATCCTCTCAAGCAACGCTTACTAATAATTATAGCACGTTCATTTATCGTGGTTTTGTCGGTTTTGCGTATAAAACCACGTCATTGCCTTGCCAGCGGTCATATTTGACAATTGGATTTTGAGAACCCTGCATCGCCTCCGCCGCCTTTATTACATGTCCGCGGCAGGCATCGAATGACGCTTTTAATGCTTTTTTCTCACGCATGGCTTTAGTCAAATAATAAGTGAAAAGTCCGTGTTGAATTTTGGGATCTTCAAGCGAGCTTTCGTTTACACTGCATGAACTGACAACAATCTGTCCACTTCCAAGCAGTTGCTCGTCTACAAATTCGGCTGCATCGAGATCACGCGCATTTCCGGAAAAGCAAGTATCTAGAATGGTGACTACCCGGTTTGAAGGAATATGGGTTTTGATCATTTCACCTAGAGTCTGCATGTGGATGCCGGTATTCTGCACTCCGTCAAAATCATGAGTGACTATATAATTCTGAGAGTTTCTCGAAGGTGTGCCGTGCGATGAAAAATAGAGCAGCACCAGATCATTTTTTTGCACACCCTGAGGCAATAGATTTTTCATTACATGATTGATATTGCGGGTAGTGGCATTCTCGTCGGTGAGACAGAGGACATGGTTTTTGGCAAAGCCGCATTCGTTTATGAGAAAATCTTTGAACATCATGGCATCGGGAACACAGAACTGCAAATTGCTGCCGGCTCTGAATTTGTTCACGCCTACAATAAAAGCCCATTTGTCTGTGATGGGAGTGTTCACGCCTCCGGGATTCTGCGAAGGCGGCTGCACTGTGGGTGTAACAGGCTGCGGCTCCGGTTGTGGCATGGGCGGTGGATTGGAGCTTGACGCACCATGATTCAAAACTATTTTAATGGCGGTGGGCTCGTTGGCTCCTCTGGGATTGACCACAAAAACCTGTCCGCTTCCTGGAGCGCCGTTTTTGGCTGAGCTGTAAGAATAGGCTCCATCGGCAGAATAGACTTTATAGCCGCCGATGTCTTGTGGTGTGCCTGAAAGCAAGTCCGAATTTACCCGCACCGCAGATGAGGCGTCCAGGACAGCTCGCCCGCCATCCGGTTTTTGAGGCGTAAGGAATAAACAAATTTCTTCGGCTCCCACCGTCTGATCGAATGTGAGCATTCCTTTGGGCGGAATAACAATTTCTTTGCCGGCTTCAATCAAATTGTCGTCTGTTTGATTGGGCGGGTAAAGCACCACATCTTTTTTGCCGCTTGAGCCCTGGGTCAAAACAATATAAGCATAACGATTGGCATTTGTTTTCACATGCAAACGGATGCTGTCGCCGCTTTTAAATGAATAACGGTTATTGCAAAGAAAAGCGGGACTTCCCGGGCGGCGTAGCTCGATGCAATAGGCGGCGCCAAAGCTCTGATTGGTTTGCTCTTTCATTTCCTCATAGAATAAATCTTTGGCATTGCCGCCGGCCAGAGCTGACTGAGCGCAGCAGATTGAAACTACAATGGAAAGAAAAAAAGCAAACAGATTCACTTACATGTGCTCCAGAACTATTTCAGCAAACAAAATTTCAGCCGGGTTGTTGTTCACGATAATTGTCTGGGGAGCTGGTGTCACGGCCACCGGCGGTCTGTTCGGCTTATGACCGCCAGGCTTGTGGGCGACATGTGGTTTAGGTTTGTTTGAAGCCGGCTTATGAACGACAGGACGTTTGGGTTTTGAGTCCTCGCGGAAAAGATCTTTTGAAAGTTCTTCATCCGGTTCATTGGGAATAGCGTTAGGAATGGCGTCGCTGGACGATGTATCGTTAGTGGCCACAGTGACAGGCGCTTTGTTTTCTTCCGGAAATGCCACCACAATTTGATCGTTGTCTTGATTGGCGCTGACCGCCGGGTTATTGGTGATACTGGCCATGGCAATTTGTGTGCCGGGATTTTCTTGCAAAAGCATTGCCGTGTTTATATTTTTGCGCGAAATTGCAATACGCAGTTTTTCTTTACCGGGCTTGGCGTCAAATACAAGAAAAGTGCCTGTCGGTAAAGCGGTGTCGCGTCCTTTGCGGATGAAATTGCTTGCGTCTTTTCCTTTGACCGGAAAGAGAACAGCTTTGCTGCCGGTTGTACCTTGAAGCAAAACCACGTGAGCATGCCCGTCTACATTAGATGTGAGATGTATTTTGATGCGGTCACCGCTCTTGAAAGCGTAACGGCTGTCCACTTTCATCAATCTTTTTCCATTGCCGCGACGCAGTTCGATCCAGTAGCTCATACCGGTGTTTGTAGCTTGCGACTCTTCAAGCTGCTGGTAGAAAAGGTCTTTGGCTCTGCCGGCAAAAGCAGGCTGAGAGGGCTCTAAAGTAAGAGCGCCAGCAAGTAGTAAACCGGAAAGTAACAGGCCCGAATTTCTTGTCACGTTTGTCATCCTCTTACGGCAACACTAAAATGTGATAGTCTACTATATCTTAAATTTCATGCAAACGGGGATTTCTATATGCTCAGTTTCAGGGCTTTTAACCATTTAATTGCGGCAGCTCTGCTCATTTGTCTCTCTTTAAGTTCAAGTTTAAATAGTCCTGCCTGGTCGGCGCCGGCCAACGCTAAAGACCTGTTTTATGAAGAGTTGAAAGACCAGACTCAGGCGGAAGACAGCGGAATCACCGCAGCATACTGTCTGGAGTTGCACCGTGACGGAATCCCTGTGGTTCTTTGCAACAATCGTTTCACTTTTAAAAGTGGAGACGCCCTGCGTTTGCACCTGAAAACCAGCGCCAAAGCATATTGTTATATCGGCATGGTGGGAAGCACAGGACGCAGAGCCCTGCTCTACCCGCCGCAAGGTGAAGACAATACGCTTGAACCCGGCAAAGAATATGTTGTGCCGCCCAAAGGACTCATTCGCTTTGACAACAACCCTGGCACTGAGAATATGGTCGTCATCCTTTCGCGCCAGCCCCTGGAGCGGACCAGAGCTCTGGAAATGCGCGGAGCCAAAGTGGATGGAGACGCCCTGTCCGGACTGCCTGAGCAAATCGGAAATATTTCTGTTGTTTCAGGTGACGGTTTTTATAAGCTGGGTGAAAAAACTTCAGGCAGCGGACTTGTATATTTCAAAGGTGAAAGCCCGGATCAACCTACAGTTATAGAAGTGGCTTTGAGCCACAGCGGAAACGGTGAAGCACCGGATG
>CAZEQP010000509.1:0-3434 GCA_964514345.1 uncultured Candidatus Obscuribacterales bacterium | reverse complement strand
TTAGATAAATTAGAGTCGCCTGGAAACTTCAAACCATTTTACACACAAGCCTCTTCAATCGAAGAGAAGCTCAACTCTTTGGTGAGAGAAGTATATGGGGGACTCGACGTTAATTACTTGCCCAAAGCATTGAAATAATTGGGATGGCTAAAATCGCATGTTTACGGAGACTTGCCCGTTTGTGTATCCAAAACTCAATATTCATTTAGCGATAATCCCCTGCTACTAAATGCACCCGAAAACTTTTCCATCGAAGTGAGAGAATTCAAACTGTCTGCCGGTGCGGGTTTTATTGTAGCTCTGACCGGAGAACTTATGGCTATGCCCGGCTTACCTAAAAAACCATCCGCCTGCGAAATCAAAGTAGACGATCTAGGAAAGATTGCCAACATGGCTTGATCGTCATCAGGCGACGAAAACATTTGCAGGAGTGATATACTCAAAGATTTCGCTGCCAGAGCGAAACGGGCTTCTGATACAAGCTTGCAATAGTAAACCTTTTCCCCAGCGTTGCCTGTCAAACATGCACCAAAATGATGCCAAATATAACTGCAGATATTTCCGGCTGATACCGTGTATAGTGCCTCTAATATAATCAAGAAATTCATCTATCCCACTCTGAGATTTAGGCGAGACTTGAGAACATTCAACCATCAGCTTGTTTGTATTTCTGGAGATTTGAGGATTGTGGCGAGTGTAATAATCTCCTCCGTGACGCTCCAAAAGCTCATATGATTCAAGAAAGGTCAGCTCGCATAATATTTTTCCTATGCCAAAATCGAATTCTCTGCAAATATCGTCGACATGAATTTTCTCATCACCAATAAATTCGTAAATTTGCTTTTGTTCTTCACTTAGCTTGGAGATTTGATCAATCTGGTTATTTTGGTTAATTTGGTTAATTTGGTTAATCTGGTTAATCCGATCAATTTGATCATCAGTTCCCGCATTCTGATCAAGTGTCTCCTCCATTTTAAAAGCATCTTGCTCAGCCATAGGGTGCTCTCCAACTGGAGTCTGATTGCTCCTCTTCCAAAATATTGAGATAAACTCTTCTGAGTCCACTTCAGGTAAATTTTCTTGCATATTCTCATTGAGCACAAAACTAAGTTTTCTAAAAATCATCAAGGCAGTTGAATACGCGCATTTGGCAAGCTTATGCAATTGCCAGGCGTTGAAATATACACCTCTTTCAAGCAACCAAATACAACCCAGCCACAAACGCGCTTTCCTTATGAAGCCAAAAAAGCTTCCCGCTAGAATCCAACCTCTGTTTCCGCAATTAAAACATTTGTACATTCGTTCGCCCCATTTACGCGAAATATCCAGAGAATTACATTTTCGACAATGAAAGACCCAGCCGTCTTCCTGCATTTTTGTAATAAGTTCCTCCAAACAATGTTCTTCAGTTGGAAAAGCAATTGAAAAATCTCTCCAAGCCAATTTCTGATGAATATCCATGAGCACTCACCTCCGATCGCCTCTATCTTTAAGGACGACATCAGCGTTCGGATGGTTCAAACGGGCCTTGCCAGTTTGAAAATTGAATTTTGTGTATGCAATCCGATATCGGATTGCATACTGGACAGGTAGTAAAGAACGAAAACTCGAGTTAGGCTTTTCGCTGCAATTCTCTCTTGTACAGCGAGTTTGCCACCGATTCCGGACCTTCTGCAAGATCAAATGAGCTGTTGTAATAAAGATGCATTGGAGAACTTTTGTTCAACGAAGCGCCGCCTCCATTGATCCCCAAAATATCTTTCATCTCATGAAAGACGAAATAAACGGGTGTGTTGCTGGTCGCCAGCAAATTGTTCATCCATTCAGTGATACGTGCATCCAGAAATTGACGGACAAATTCCGGGGTGATGATAAAAACGATGCAATCCGCCATACTTCTGGCCCGATCTGTAAGCCAGCATAAATTGTCTTTATAAATAGGCATATCATTGTATATGGTGGCAATTTTTGTACGATTTAGAGCCAGCATCAATGATTCAGCAATACCATCCTTATTTTCATCACAGAAAACAAGAAATGCTTTTGACAAAAATTCCGGACCAGATGTCGGCGAGGAATATATAAGATTAAGACCGCGCAAGGGCAACTGCGATTCCCCACTGCTTATAGAGGCCGGTGGAACCGTCATTTCGGCATCCTTTGTAGACAGAGATACGTCTGCCATGTGTGTTTCTGAGACCATTGCAATAACCGGACGCTCAGCAAGAGAAGGAACAACATCCGATGTTGAAGTTGAAAGAGCTTGAAGTTTGGTGAAAGTGCTGCTTTTTCGAACTTTGGTCACCGGCTTCTTAGATCCAGAGGAAGAAAGCACATGTAATTGATACATCAAACGATCTAACATGTCGCGCATCAAGTCATCATTCAACATTTCTTGAGCGAAATTTTTCAATCCGGCCATGTTTTTGTCAGTGGCATTATCCATGGTGCCAATATTTTCATCCGGAATGGTTTTCTGAATTCTGAAATATCTCTGCCTGCCGTCAGCTGTAATAGGCAATACGCTATGCATCTGTTGATCCACGGCATCGATTATTCCTTCACTATAAATGCTGACTATTTCCTTCATCCAGTGGAATTGTCCCCAATTCCGAATACTGTCGTAGGGAAGTCCGCGCGAGAGTCTGCCGGTTCCCAGCGAAACCAGAAAATAGTCGCTCGGCTCATTGCTGAAAGCAGCTGAAGCTTCACAATACGCCGTTAGAGAAGGGTTGCTGGCAAAAACGCTACCGTCTATCATAGACTTGTAATGTTCGTTATTCGCCAAATTCACCGGCTCAAAGTACGTTGGGGTCGAACAAGTCGCACGGGCCACATCTTTGGCAGCAAGATCAAATGCCTCCATGTTTTTTGCCAACCAGCTTCTAAAGACCACCGGCATTTTTGTGTCGGTATCGTATCCGGTGACTGCTACATTGGTGAGACTGTTTTTCAGTTTAAAATCGCCCAATAACTCATCAAAAGCTTTATCCATTCCTTTTCTGTCGTATTTGGGGCGAAGCCATCCATCCATAAAACCGTTCTGGGGATACATGGATCTTGCATGCTCTTCAAAAAATCTCACTAAGTCCGAAGCAGAATACTGCGGAATTAATGAGTTCTGCCCGTTCGGTTTGTTGATGGCTAAAGCAATTAACCCTCCAGTAGAAGTCCCTGCCACTACATCAAACAATTCACAAATGCGTTTATTAGTCTGACGCTCAATGTGGCTCAAAACCATCGCCGCAACTATAGCTCGAATCCCTCCCCCATCTATGGAAAGTATTCTGACTATGCGCATTATCGGACCTCACCTGGTGCCGCCAGCTGCGTGATATTTCGTTTTACACACATATGCTCTAATCTTTAACCATATTATCATGCAAAAAAGTATGCCCTAAATTATGAACACTATATCCTACGCAATAATACTT
>CAZEQP010000508.1:0-3437 GCA_964514345.1 uncultured Candidatus Obscuribacterales bacterium | reverse complement strand
GTGTATTGTGACGATGCCAGACATTTTATAGAGCAGACAAACAAAAAATATGATCTTGTCCGCTTTTCATTTCTGGATAGTATGACTGTGCTTTCACAAAGTTCGACCAATCGTCTGGATAATTATGTCTACACAAAAGAAAGTATTGAACATGCACTGGCTTTGCTCAAACCGGGCGGTATGCTTTTCGTTTCATTTTATGCCAAAGAAAAATGGTTTACCGACAGACTATACTGGACAATCGCCCGGGCAGCCGGTTACAAACCGCTTTCTTTTGCCTATGATTTGCCTGAAGGCAAAAATGTTTTTTTTGTTTTGAGTGATGAAATAAAAAACAACAGCGGTAATTTATCTCGATTTTTGCCTGCCGATCTGCCCAAAATGATGCCAGGTCCTTTTTCCATAATAGAAGCACCACCTGAGCCTGCGCGAATATTAGAGGACGACTGGCCCTTTTTATACTGGCAAGAAAAAGGCGTTGACATAGGATATCTGGCTGTTACGCTTGAAATTATTTTAGTCAGTCTGCTTGTCGGTCACAAAGTTGTTTTAGGCAAATTACAAAACAGAGGCAGAAACTGGCAAATGTTTTTTCTGGGCGGTGCATTTCTTCTGCTCGAATTGCAATCGATTGCTCGCTTTTCTCTTATGTTCGGCACCACCTGGATAACCTCATCAATAATGATTGCCAGTGTTCTTGCCATGCTTCTTGGCGCAAATATCATAGTGATTTATCACTCACAAAAGCTTTATGAAAAAATTTCAGGGCTTTATCTTGTTCTTTTCGGCTCACTTGTTGTCAGTTATTTCTTTCCTTTCGGCTATTTGATTCACAGCCATTTGCCTGAATATTTCACTTTTACAGTGTCTACTCTTGTCACTCTTTTACCGATGTTTATGGCTGGTTTGATTTTCGGCAGTTCACTGGATAATTCGGATAATTCATCCACTGCAATAGGATTCAATCTGCTTGGCGGTGTGGTCGGCGCCTTGCTTGAATATTTCACCTGTTACACAGGTATAAACGGGATCATCTTGGTTTCACTGGCTCTTTATGTATTTTCGTACATGTCCCTTAAGTCTGAGTCAAAAGGTCCGGCCGAGGCTGTAAAATAGGGCAATGACATTTTTACAAAAGGCGCCGGGAAGCACTGGTCTGCTTTTAAAAACTTTTGCCAGAGAAAAGACTGAAACAACGCCAGTCTGGCTTATGCGCCAGGCCGGGCGTTATATGAAAGAATATCGCGATCTCAAGGAAAAATGGGGCTTTCTTGAGCTCTGTCATAATCCTGAACTGGCCTGCCAGGTCACTACCGATGCTGTGCGTGCCCTCAATGTCGATGCCGCCATAATCTTTGCTGACATTCTTCTCATCTTGGAAGCTCAGGGGCTTGGTCTCCACTTTGAAGCCGGTGAAGGGCCTGTCATTGAAAGACCAATCAGATCAAAAGAAGACGTTGCAGCTTTAGGACAAATTGATGTTTCCGCCAAACTGTCTTATGTCGGTCAGTCCATCAAAAATACAGTCAGTTCACTTGGTCCTGAAATTCCAGTTATCGGGTTTGCCGGTGCTCCTTTTACAGTCGCTTCTTATGCCATTGAAGGTGGTGGCAGCCGCAACTTCGAAAAAGCAAAATCATTTATGTATCATGAAAGTGATGCCTGGCACCGCTTAATGGATAAATTGGTGCAAGACACCGCTTCTTATCTTGAAATGCAAATAAATTCAGGGGCCAGTGTCGTTCAGTTATTCGACAGCTGGGTGGGTTGTTTAAGTCCGGCCGATTTTAGGCAATATGTTTTGCCTCATTTGCAAAAACTGGTATCAACTTTATCCGGTAAAGCTTATGTGATTTATTTCGGCACTCAAACATCTGGTTTGCTTGATCAAATCAAAACACTGGATGCCCATGCCATCGGTGTTGACTGGCGAATCGAGCTAGACAAAGCCTGGGATTTAATCGGACACGACAAAGGAATTCAAGGAAATCTGGACCCTGTCACTTTATTTGCAGATCGTGAAACAATAAAAAAAAGAGCCCTGTCTGTGCTTGAACAAGCACAAGGAAAGCCGGGGCATATATTCAATCTGGGGCACGGAATATTGCCCGGCACACCTGTCGATAATGTCAAATATCTTGTAGAAATAGTCCACCAGTTCAAAAGCTAATGAGAACAAAAAGAGTAGCAATTGCAGGCGGCGGAATTTCTGGACTCACTGCCGCTTATAAATTGCTGAAAATCGCCCGGGCTAAAGGACAAGAGCTTACAGTCACTCTTTTTGACCCTCATGAACCAGGCGGTGTTTTTCAGTCATTTGAAAAGGACGGCTGCATATTTGAAGGCGGACCTGATTCATTTTTTACAAAAACGCCTGAAGTACTGGAGCTTTGCGCAGAACTGAATATTGAATCTGAAATTATTGCCACTGAATCTAAAAACAGAAAATCACTGGTGGCTCAAAAGAACGAATTAATTCCTTTGCCTGAGGGTTTTGTCATGATTGCCCCCTCGCGCATGCTGCCTTTTTTGACCAGTCCATTATTGAGTCGAGAAGGGAAATTGCGTGCTCTTGAAGATCTTGCCATTGAGCCAAGCTCTGAATTGAGAGAAGAGAGCGTTGCTGATTTTGTAGAACGTCGGCTCGGCAAAGAAATGCTGGATAAAATTGTCCAGCCCATGGTTGGTGGTATTTATGTCGGAGATGTGCAGAAGCTCTCGGCTCAAGCCTGTTTGCCTGAGTTTGTGGAAATGGAACGCACTTCAGGCAGTATCATAAGCGCTCTTTCGGATAAACAATCCAGGAGCAGTGACGAAAATAAAGAAACTAAAGGTGCTCGCTATGCGAAATTTTTCAGTTTCAGAAAGGGCATGGGCTTTTTAATCGATTCTCTGATTGAGGCAATTAAGGAAACTGAAGTTGACTTTCATCAAAAACTTTCGGTTCAGTCAATCAAAAAACAAGATAATGAGTGGGCTTTGCTTCTTTGCGACGGCAGTATAAAGTCTTTTGATGCAGTGATCCTGGCATGCCCTGCTAAATCTGTTGCAAATATTATGAAAGAAGCTCACCCGTCACTTTCGTCAGTGAGCGAACAAATCACGGGTGCCAGCTCGGTTGTGGTTAACTTGCTTTTTGAAAAAAAGGATATCGACCCAGGAAAGCTGGACGGTTTTGGTTTTGTAGTGCCTCATGAATCAGGTCGGGATCTTTTAGCTTGCAGTTATTTGAGTTTAAAATACCAGGACCGGTGCAAAGATGGACTGGTGATTTTGCGGGCTTTTCTAGGCGGCGTTTTCAACCCGGATATTTTGCAAAAAAGTGATGAAAAGATAACTGAGCTTGCCCTTAAAGAACTGGATTATTTCCTGGATCTGAAGAATAAGCCGATATGTACATATATTAGTCGTTTGCAAGATGCGATGCCTCAGTATCC
>CAZEQP010000507.1:0-3450 GCA_964514345.1 uncultured Candidatus Obscuribacterales bacterium | reverse complement strand
TCGACCCCGCGCTTTCCGAAGTCCTGGTGGCCCTAAGCTGGAAAACCAATCCGCAAGGATGGTCCGATGTGGTTCAGTCTGTCAGCGGCGGTCCCACACTGATAAGAGACGGCAAACTGCTTGTTGACGTGAAAGATGAAAAATTCGGCAAAAGCTGGACCACGGCCAAAATTTCCCGCCGCACTGCTTGCGGTGTCACCGCCGACAAGAAGATGATTATCGTCACCGTGGAAGGTGCGCACAATATTTACAGCCTGGCAAAACTTATGCTCAAAATGGGCTGCGTCGATGCTATGAACCTGGATGGAGGCGGCTCCACATCTATGGTGGTGATGGGTAAAACAGTCACCCAGAACAGAAGCTCGCAAAGAAGAGTGGCAGCCAGCCTTGTGGTTATGGACTCCGACGCGGCAAAAGCCCTGGTCAAAACACCCACCCGCAACTATAAACCGAAACAAGAAATTCACGATTTTGTGGGAGAAGAACCCATCCTCAGTATGGAACCTTTCAAAGCACGTGCAGCATTCCTGGCGGAAAATGACCCCACATACGAGTTGAGTTGCCCGTCTGAAAGTTTTACACAAGATGTGGTTGCCCTTGAAATGGGGTTGCCGAGCAAATCTCATAAGTCACCACTCCAGCTTTTGGCCGGATTAATGCAAGATCTAATAACTATCGACAATGATCAAGTTGAAAAGAATGATACTCTTTTAAAACCGAAGCACTCCAAACATTCCAAAAAAATGCATAAAGTGCACCAAAAGGTTGAAAATGAGGGAAGCGGCGCTTCACCCGTTCCAGAGTCGAAAACTCCTATCAAGATCTCTGAAAAACAATTGAATCGCTGGTCCAATAAACTTCTTCTACCATTTAAATTCGGCAAGCCCAAGAGTTAGTCGGAGATTTTCAATGACCAAAAAATATGCTGTCGGTGTCGACTTTGGCGGCACCAAGGTTCTTTCAGCTGTAGTGAACATTGAAACGGGTGAAATAGTTTCATCTGAAAAGAAGAAAAGAAAACAAGCCAAAGAACAAGATGAAGTTGTAAACAAAATTTGCACCACAATAGATGAAGCTTTGCAGGAAAGCGCAGTGCCTCTGGATCAAATTGCCGGAATCGGCATCGGTGCCGCCGGCATGGTGGACAGAGAAAACGGTATTCTGCTCAATGCGGCAAATATCGGCTCGACCAATGTCAAATTGTCCGAGCCGTTGAGTGCCAAATACGGTGTTCCGGTTCGACTGGGCAATGATGTGGAAGTAGCCACCCTGGCAGAAAAAGATTTCGGCGCCGGTGCTAATTGTTTGAACTTTCTGTGTGTCTTTGTGGGAACCGGCGTTGGCTCCGGCGTCGTGATTGATGGCTCTATTCATAGAGGTCATACCGGTGTGGCCGGTGAAATCGGGCATACAACATTGTTTCCGGACGGCAGACAATGCGGTTGCGGCGGTCACGGATGTCTTGAAGCATATGCATCGCGCACGGCTATTGCAAAAGCAATCGTAGCCCGCATTCATAGAGGCGAAGAATCTATGTTGGCAGGACAAATAGACGAGTCCAAAGGCATTCTTCGCTCCAAGGCTATTAATCAGGCACTTAGTGCCGGCGATAAGCTGGTGGAAGATTCAGTCAGGCAGGGAGCCGAGTTTCTGGGCATCGGTCTCACTTCAGCGCTCACTCTTTTGAATCCAGAAAAGCTGGTCCTGGGCGGTGGTGTGATTGAGTCAATCCCAAATTATTTTGAAATTGCCAGAGACGAAATTCAAAAACGTGTTCTGCCTATCACCGGTTCAAAACTGATAATCGAAAAATCAGTGCTCGGTGATTATGCCGGTGTTGTGGGCAGTGCTTTATTGACGGTTCGGGATGCAAAAGAACGTAAGGTGGCAAGCGCAGTTTAGGCGTTTGGCTTAATCTACTGGCTGAATGAAAAGCAACTTTACCAAATTCAGAATATTGATTGTTGCGGCTATACTGGCACTGCTAATAGTGCCTGGAAGTTTATTGGTCAATATGATAAGCATGCCTGGAAAATCATTTACCGGACCATTTGCTGAACTCAATGGGCACGAAAGAGAAATAGAAACGCAGCTGAAAGAACACGTAGAAAAATTAGGCAAAATAGGAATCCGCAACAATCCCATAACTCTGCAAATGAGCTCGAGTTATATCACCGACCGGCTGAAATCCTGCGGTTATGTAGTCAAAGAACAGACCTTTTCTGTCGAGACAATGAATGTAAGCAATATCGAAGCAGAAATAAAAGGAAGTGAAAAACCGGAAGAAATTATTTTGCTTGGTGCTCATTATGATTCAATTTACTCAAGCCCCGGAGCTGACGACAATGGCAGCGGAGTGGCTTGTGTGCTTGAATTCGCTCGTTTGTTTGCAGAAAACAATACAAAGCCCAAGCGCACAATCAGATTTGTTTTTTTTGCCAGTGAAGAGCCTCCATATTTTCGAAGTGAAAAAATGGGCAGTTATCGCTATGCCGCAAGATGCAGAGAAAAGAATGAAAACCTCAAGGCGGTGCTTATTTTGGAAACACTGGGTTATTACACAAGTGATGACAATTCGCAGCGTTACCCGCTGGCTGTTCCTCTGGGATATCCTGAACAAGGCAATTTCATTGCTTTTGTATCGAATTTGAATTCGCAAAAATTGTTAAAAAAATGCATCAGCGCTTTTCGCGCAAGTTGTGAATTCCCCTCTCAGGGCGTATCTGCGCCAGAGTGGCTTACCGGAGTTGATTGGTCGGATCAATTATATTTTTGGAAGAACAATTACCAAGCTGTAATGATTACCGATACGGCTTTATATAGAAACCCATATTATCACACCGGAGCCGACACCCCCGAGAAGCTCAACTATCCTCATTTTGCCAGAGTTGTAGCCGGACTGGAAACAGTGGTAGCAGCACTGGCAAATTACGATAATTAATCAAAACTATTAATTACTACTGCCACCCGTAGTGGTGGCACGAAATTAAATTCGGCACTGTTCACAACCAATTTGCTACATAAAAAGTAGAAACAGAAAGGTCTGAACAATGGAACGCAATTCATCCCCCAATTCACAGCCCATCAGAGAACTTGAATGGTTAGCATACTACTTTACCCGACACGGCAATAAGGCAATGGCTAAACAAATCCTCGAGGAAGTCAAGAAGGCGAGAGAACGTTTTAAAGAAATGCGTCGCGGCTCCAACTATCAAGAATTACGCAACAGACAACAGTTCGATGAAACATTCTGAACGTCTCTAGCCATCAGTTATAATTAGCTCGGACTCTGCGAGCTTTTTCCTGAATTTAAGAAAAACGACCTGTCCAGCCTCTTTCCAGGCATTCAGCTGGTGAATCTGGCTTTCGACGGTGCCACCATAAAAGACTTGCTGGAAAATGAATTTCAACAAAAACTTTCCGCTCATAAAAACGCAAAAAATTTAATTA
>CAZEQP010000506.1:0-3457 GCA_964514345.1 uncultured Candidatus Obscuribacterales bacterium | reverse complement strand
CGTGGGCACCACCGCTACACGACCGTTGACGCGAGCGAAATGGCGGTTGACGACATGAACTGGTCCGACGAGGAACCAGGCCGCAACCGACGTAACGAACTTCTGGAAAGCACGGCCGAAAACCGTGGGATAAGGCGGCAGATAGCCGTCCTGCTTCATGAGCTGACCCTGGTTCAACCAGTAGCGAACTCGAAAGCCGATGAAGGCTACAAGGCCAGCGGTGGCACAGTAGCCGTAGACCGCCGGAATGAACCCGAAGGCCCAAGTCAGGATGATGGCTGCAAGGCCGAGGATAATAGCAGTGACCATTTGGTTTTCCTTTTTTGCTAGGAGTGATTGTTCTGAATCCGCAGGAAAAAGCGGATCGATAACTCTGCGAACAGTCGTATTTACAAAATTGCGACAGCCCGCCTATGATTAACAGGTGTTGATTTTCTTCACTTCCGCAACGCAGCAAGAAACACAAGCTTGCGCTTGCAGATCTTTTACAGGTTGAATTTCAGGAACTTATACGTCGCGTTTCGGAAAGTGGAGAGTGAAAGGGTTATCTATTAGTACTTATTATCAAGAGGCTGATTCCACTCAAATTTGCATGTATGAAAAATGCCTCAGGTATTGCCTTTACTAGCTTTTTTAGAGCGTATTAGTACCTAAGTCCACTCCAGACAAGCTTTGTAATCAGTTTAAAAAAAGCCTCTGGACTTCTAGTTTAATTGCAAATTATGATCAGATTGAGATCAGCAAACCTAGCGCAGTTACGTGAACAACTAAAAATTCACGCATTACCTCCGGCTAATCTAAACAAGCGAGAGCAAAAATAAAGCATCATATTTGGTGTCAATTATGATACCGTATTTGATTTCATTCTGATACCGGATTTATACTGCAACCAGATGCTTTGCCGCCGAATTCTTGCGGGCAACTCCATTAGACGCGGCTAATTATGGGCGTTTTGCCGAACTAGTTAGCGATGCCGCGCTAACAATGCGAATGCCAGTATTTGCTGTACAAGAAGAATAATAAGCCCGTATTTAAGTGCTTGATCATTGTTTGATCACATCTGTTCTGTCAAGAATGAACTTCTATTTTTTTTTCTCCTCAGAAGCACTCTTTCTCAAATACAACCGGAAAAACATTGTTTGATTCAAATCACTAGCCGGTGATCTGTATTTAGTACGCGTGCACGTCTGAGGAGTCATCAGTTCAAATCTGGTGTCTCACACCTAGTCAACCACCCTAGCTAAAGAAAGGGAAACTAATGGCTGACATCAA
Source organism: uncultured Candidatus Obscuribacterales bacterium (assembly GCA_964514345.1). Classification (GTDB taxonomy): domain Bacteria; phylum Cyanobacteriota; class Vampirovibrionia; order Obscuribacterales; family Obscuribacteraceae; genus Aved-18. The sequence goes on along the minus strand of CAZEQP010000506.1, from coordinate 2,185 downwards.
GCCGACCCCACTCGAGAACTATTTCGACCAGCTTCTGCAGTCCAAGATGGGGCTGATGGAGCAGGTGTTGTTGCGGGCTTCCGCGACCGACGACCTCTGGCTCCGCCGCATCGACACTTTCAAGCGGCTCGGAATGCTCGAGTTCTATGTGCCGTCGAAGTTCAAGGCTCCGCCCCTGGACATCGACTACAACCGACTGGACTCCGATTGGCGTTATCGCCAGCAGGTCGCGGCCAAGATCAAGAGGCGCCGTCCGGGCAAGTACACCCGGCACGTCATCACGATCAACCGCGACGAGCTCGACGATGAGCAGTATCGCAAGGACATCTCCAAGGTCCTGGCGATGAAGTTTCTGGCCCTCGTCATCCCCACCGGCAACACCGCCGACGAGGGCGCCGAGGTGATTCTGCCTCTGTTGCGCATGGATGCCTCTCAGCTCGAGATGATTCTCGACAGCATCCCGCTCAACAAGATTGACGCTCCGGCCGTGTCCCGCGCGATCATCGAGAAGATGGCTCACGCGGAGATCGAGAAGAATCCGAAGTTCCAGGCCATCTGCCGCGATATCTCCATCGCCGCTCAGACGGCTCTGGCCGAATTCCGTGTGCACGCCGAACAGATTCGGGCCAAGGCCATGGAAGACTTCGAAAAGAGCTCTCGCGAGATTCTGGCCGAGGTCTGCAAATTCGCCGACCACACTCGCTCGAGCGTCATGTCTGTCCTTTTCGCCATGGAGAACCACTTTGCCGATGTCGATCTCTCCGAGCTCGATCTCCCCGAGCTCGACATCAACTGGGATCCTTCCGGCAAGATTCTGCAGACGCTGACATCGACCCAGAGCTTGTTCAAGATCTCGATTCCGGCGTCTTCCATCAAAGGCAAGAAGAAGAAATAATTCGCTTGCCGAAGCGTTGAACTGACTGGTGAAGGGGTTTTGCCATCTTAATTGGCAAACCCCTTCTACCGGGCATCTGCGACTCTTATTTCTTGTTGTCAAGATACCAACGCATATAGTTGTCAAAAGGAGCAACATGTCTACCCTGCATTTGATGCCCTCGTTAGGGCTCATGCTCTTTTTCCTGCTCTGCAACGGTCTATTCGTGGCTATTGAGTTTGCGCTCATAGCATTGAATCCGTTGCGCGTACAGGAATTGAAACTGCAAAAACACCCTCAAGCCGAGCTGATCGAACGTCTCCAACTGGATTTGGACGCCAGCGTGGCCGGTGCGCAGTTAGGCATCACCCTATCAAGCCTGGCGCTCGGTTGGGTGGCCGAAAGTTCAATCCATCAACTGGTGGAGCACATCTTCCACGGGTACCAACTACCTTCCGGCATAATTTTCGCCTTGTCTTTCGTGCTGTTAACCACACTGCACGTGGTGGCAGGTGAACAGGTTCCAAAAACCTGGGCGCTTCGTATTCCGGAACCGGTGGTGATGGCTCTTGCCTATCCATTCAAAATTTACTGCTTCCTCACCTGGCCCCTCATCTGGTCCATGGAGAAAGTGACTTCGTTCATCCTTTGGCTGCTCAAAATACCCAAACTCGACCCAGATCAAAAGTTGGTTCATTCACCCGATGAACTCAAAATCCTGATCGAGATGAGCGGCAAAGCAGGTGAATTAGAACCGCTTGAAACATCTCTTTTGAAGCGGTCTTTGAAGTTCGGGCACCTCAAACTTTCCGATGTGATGTTGCCCTGGAAGAAAGTCGACTGGATCTCGGATTCCACTCCTTTCCACGAGACTCTTGCTCTGGTGAAGAAGACAAAGCACAGCCGTATTCCGGTGCTGAATGCAGCTTCAGGAAAACCGCTTGCAGTCTTCTATTCCAGAGAATTATTCGGAAGCATGAACATTTACGACAAGAGTTCTGATGGGAACTGCCTGGCGGCAGCTCACTCGGACTGGCTTATCAGGTATTGCAAAACGCCATATTTGGTGTCAGTGCAGACCGAAACAAGTGTTGTCTTGTCGCAAATGATTGCAAGGCGTGTGCAAATTGCAATTGTCATCAAAGATGACGAAACCCCCGCCGGCATTGTCACCCTCGAAGATTTAGTCGAGGAGTTGATTGGCGAAGTTTCGGATGAACTCGAACCGATGACTAAATAAGAGCAAAAACCACGCATAGAACTTGATGTGTTGTCTGTGTTTCGCAGAATTTCCGAGCACAGACAACCATC
>CAZEQP010000505.1:0-3466 GCA_964514345.1 uncultured Candidatus Obscuribacterales bacterium | reverse complement strand
ATTACAAGAACGCCGAAAACACTGACCGCAAAGCCCTGGAAAAAGCGCCGGACAATCCGACGGCTCAAAACAATCTGGGCGTTATTCTAAATGAGCTTGGTCGATACGACGAGTCGATTGAAGTTTTAGCCAGCGCGCTTAAAACCGATCCTAAAAATCCTATCGCTCATTATGTAATCGCCAAAGCTTATTTGATGAAGAAGGAACTTCCCAAAGCGCTGGATGAAGCAAAAATGGCTGTGGATCTGGACAAAACAGATCCTATCGGCTGGAAAACTCTGGGCGAAGTGGCGCTTGCCAAAAACGAAAATGATACCGCTGTTGGTGCATTCCGCGAAGCGCTCGCTATTGACGATTCAAGTGACGCCACTCATCATTTATTTGCCGTCGCGCTGGGGAACAGCGGCGACTTCGAAGGTCAGGTGGAAGAGGAGCGCAAGGCTCTTACCATTAATCCATCCAGTTATGAAGCCCGTCTTGGTTTGATCAAAGCATTGATGAAGCTGGGCAAAAATGACGACGCTCTCAAAGAATTGAACGAGCTGCAAGAACACCATCCTGAAAATGAAGAATTGAAAGAGCTGCTGCAAACCAACGCAAAATGAAATTCGAATTTATTTTTGACAGGACATATGAAGTTGCGCGGCTTGTTGATGCCGCTCCCGGCATGTACGAGAAGATTTATTATCCCGGCGGGGAGCATGGCAGCAAGTCCGGCAAGCCACTTCTTATAACAAACAAAGACGGGCAAGAATGGATCGGTGTTTTTGAAGACTCAGGCGACACCGGCATGAATGCGGTGATCGGCTGTCCCCATCCGGACCAGGTCCTGGTGATAATAAGCGGGACTCCATACTGGCTCGACACAGCCCACAAAAGAAGCTTTGTCGAGCTTCCCGAAATCTTCGTCAGAGACGCCCTTGTTCTGGGCTTCGAACAAAAAATCGTCATAGTCGACTGGATGAAAATTTATTGTCTTGGAGAAGAAGGATTTCTCTGGACTTCAAAATTGGACTACGGCATTCAGAATATTGAATTCGCCGGCGGATTGATCAAGGTCACCGGCACCACTCCTGGTGGCACGGTTCCCTGGTTGGTTTCGTTGAGGCACGAGGACGGGACTGTGCTGGCGAATTAGTAGTTTTCCCGCAAAGGCAAAGTTTAGATTTCTCCGTAATCGCCGGTCTTAAGAAAGTGATCTAGTTTCTGTTGTGCTTCTTCATAGTAAACCTTGTCGCCAGGTCTCTGTAGACCGCATAGCTTCAAGATCTCTGCTCCAGGCTCGCTGTCGAAAGTAAACTCTTCATTCAGCCAGCTTTTATCTAGCGCTACTCTAAAGATTACCCGTACTTTTCCGGTGTCCAAATATTCTGCGCTAAGTATGCATCGAGATTTAAAAATATTTCGCATTGATTGACTGCACCAAAGTTCGTCTGAGCCCAGTGGTTCATCAAAACTTTTGGTCTCGCCGGGTTTCAGAGGTCCTGTGATAGACAAGAACTTGGAATAGGAGCCATGATCTTTGTCGATGATGAAATGGAGATACATGGGGATTCCGTTTGCTCCAGCTCGCGGTCGGGCGGCGACGAAAAAAATGTAGAGACTTTTATCCTCCAGCATGGTGATGCCGTACAGGCGTCCTTCTTTTATATCCTTCTGAATTTCTTCAACAGTCCACTTCAGACAGGCTTCTCGCATTTGGTTATTAATTTTCTCGTCTATTTCCAAGCAGCACCTCGCGTTGACTACTATCTGTACCAGTTTTTACCATTTATTTCATTGATTAGGAGCTTAAAGTGTTTCTGTAGTAGTGGTTCAATTTCCTTCAAAGCAGAGCCGCCGTTCTCTATTGCATAAATTTCGGCTATGGACCTTTCCCATCCGCTCCTGCCTCCGGTAATATAGAGTTCAAGTTTTTTCAATAATGCATTGTCGTTTAAGCTGATGATCTTTGCTCTCTCGGAGCTGTATACGTGTCGCACCGATTGCCAACCATATAGTTCTTCCAGCCCTTGTGCAGCTTCGTGACGCACAGCTCCTTCAACCCTGAAATTGACTTCCGGCAATTCATAATAGCCTAGCCTGCGGTCGAAAGCTCTCCTTGGAACAACGGATGTATTCATTTTCCTAAATGTCACACCGAATAACGACCTGCACTCCTCGCTATAACCGGGAATTTCCGCCCAACTTTTTGCCAGTGCAGGAAAGATATCTTCCAGTTTGTCCGGGAAAAAGAATTTGTGATTATTCAGATATAAAGTAATCAAGTCATCGAGTGGAATTGAATCTCTAAGTGCGGCCAGGCACCGGGCTTGATGTTCTATAAGCTCATTGATATTGGAAGCATCCGCCTTTTTGACGATTTGCTCCACAATTAGTTTTCTGGCTTCTTCTTCAGCTTTGCCTCTTAACTCAGATTCTGTGAGTAACCTTTTCGGCTCAAATCCGGACCAGATTTTGCCGAATTTCTTCTGCCAGTTTTCGTCGACCATGAACAACTTGGAGTCCAGAATTCCGTCTGCCAATGCCGGAATTGGACGTTTGCTTTCACCGAGAATCTCATTCAGTGATTTGGCTATCAACCGTCTGCAATCATCCGAGGAAACGAAATCTTTAATCACTTCGATTGAAGCTTTCAGCTTATCTAAATTGTTATTGGATGATCTGGCAACTGTATCCAGGATTGTTTCTATTGCTTTGTCTGAGCGTTGAATGCTTTTGGCAAATAATTCAGGAAATTCAGAAGCGACATCGAGACTGATGAAATCGAACATGGCATTACCAATAACACGACCTTGCTGGCGCGGAGTCATTTGATCATATTTTTTTGAAGCCTCTTGAATCGCACCAGGAGCTTCTTGCATAGCTTTGAGTGTAAATGCTCCAAGCGCAAGTGAAGTTGCAAGAACAACTTCAAGATCCAGATTTATTTTTATTGGTCGGCTCAGAATTTCATAAATAGTTCCGTTGTTCAGATTTTCCCAGCCGGCTCGTGCAAGTGCTTTGACATTTTCTTTTGCTTCATTGAGACCTTCGCCTATACCGATGAATTTTTCTTGTTCGTCGGCGATAAATTGTGAAATCTCCTCAGGATTGGTCCAAAATGAACAGGCACGCTCTGAGGAGATTCTGGCAAAGTCGCTCAGTTTTTGAAAGTCTAAGCCGCTTTGTTCTTGAGCCTGGACATATGTTGTCGCTGAAAGTTTGAAATCTGGAGTGATCGCCTTTAATGAGTCGCTGGCGTCGCTCGATTCGCCATTTAGCTGGCTGATTTCCTTCTGACGCAATGACTTTGCCAGTTCTTGAGCCAATCGGTAAAAGTCTTCTTTCTCGGTGCCTGCAGGTAGTGCCCGGGCGAATTTTTTTAACTCGACCACGGGTTCAAGTGCAGGATTCAATTCAGCTTCGGCTTCAAGTGCTTTCAATTCAAGCAAAGACTTGGGAGCATCAGAACTTGCCAGGGTTT
>CAZEQP010000504.1:0-3475 GCA_964514345.1 uncultured Candidatus Obscuribacterales bacterium | reverse complement strand
TTTGACAATTTCAGGTCCGGTTACGAACATAAAGCTTTTGTCTTTGACCATAATGGTGAAGTCGGTCACCGCCGGACTGTAAACCGCACCACCGGCGCAGGCACCATAAATGATGGAAATCTGGGGAATCACGCCTGAACACTGGACATTACGGTAAAAAATATCGGCGTATCCGGCCAGGCTCTTCACTCCTTCTTGAATGCGCGCACCACCGCTTTCGTTCAAGCCGATTATGGGGCAGCCGGCGTTGCGGGCAAGATCCATCACTTTGCAGACTTTGCGGGCAAAGACTTCTCCCAGTGCGCCACCGACAAAAGTGGCATCATGGGCAAACAAATAAACCGGCCGTCCGTCGATTTTGGCCTGACCTGTTATTCCTCCATCTCCGAAGGCTTTCTTCTCATCCATGCCGAAATCGCCGCATTCATGCAGGGCGTATCGATCTATCTCAAGAAAAGAGTTCTTATCAACCAATTGCTCTATTCGTTCTCGAGCTAATAGATAGCCTGCCTGATGTCTTTTGTCTGCCGTTTTTTGATCCAGGCTGCCGGCTTGGGACTGGCGTTGTTTCAGCTCGTTGTAAGGATCTCTTTGAGATGTTGGTGTTGTCGGGTTCAATTTATTTGGTCTCCCATATCAGAATTAAAGAATATGTGAAAGAAACAGATGGACAATCGTAAGATAAATGGACATGGTGGTTACATCCAGTATGCTCGTGATAAAAGGCCCTGAGGCATGCGCCGGATCGATTCCAATTTTTTTGAATACCATCGGCATGGCTGTGCCGACAATGACGCCGAATGTCATTGTGATAACAAGTGACACTGCCACTACAAGACCCAGTTCGTGCTGTGAATTGTGTATCAATAGACTGGCTATGAAGGTAAAAGCACCACAACAAATTGCCAGCAAAATTCCCACTCTTAATTCATGCCAGATATTTCTTGCCACCATTTTGGGGCTCAATTGGCTTCTTGAATCGGAGCCGCGAATGATGATACAAGTGCTTTGAGTGGCCACAGAGCCTGTTACTCCAGACAGCAAGGGCATGAATGAGGCGGCAGCAACAGTTTGTTGTATGACACTGTCGAAATGTGTAATGACCGTGCAGGAGCCTGTTTCTATTCCCAGTGTAATCAGAAGCCAGGGAAGGCGGGCGGCAAAAGCTTTGCGCACATTGGATGAAAGTTCCTCACCGTCTTCGGTTGATGATATACCGGACGATTGGAAAATGTCTTCGGTGGCTTCTTCTCGCAATACGTCCATGATGTCGTCGTTGGTGATGACACCACAAAGTTTTCCTTCCTGGTCGACTACAGGCAAAGAATGCAAGTCATAACGCTCCACTTTTTTAGCCGCTTCTTCCTGGTCGTCCGATGTGGTGACGCGTACAACATCTTTGTCCATGACCGCCTCAAGCGGAGTTGACGCATCGGTTGTGATCAATTCTCTGACACCGACTACACCAACTAAAAAATTTTCTTCGTCTACAACATAAACGTCATAAATGTCTTCTTCCAGGTCTTCATACTGTTCGCGCAGATAATCCAGCGATTCACCCACTGTCATCCGAGAATAAAGAGACAGATAATCGGTGGACATGATTCCGCCGGCGGAATCCTCATCAAATGAGAGCAATTGCTTGATGTCCGCTTTTGTTTCCACATCCGGAATCTGTTCGATAATTTCGGCCGCTTTTTCTTCCGGCAGTTCGGACAATAAGTCGGCAGCATCATCGGGAGACATGTGACTTATGAGTGGCACCACCCCCAGATTGCCCAGATCTTTTAAAAGGTCTCTCTGGTTTTGCGGCTCAAGCTCGGTCAAAACGGCTGAAGCGTTATCCAGATCCAGTAGACGGAAACACGAAAGTCTGTGCGGGGCCTCCATTTCTTTGAAATATTCAGCCAGGTCATAAGGATTTATGTCGTTGATGAGTATGCGCAAACGCTGTCGCTCGCCGCTTTCGGCAAGCGAGATCAATTCCTCCAACGCTATTGCCACTCTCTCAACCATGGCCCGGTCCAAAAACTAAAACAGGGTATATCGCCCGCTAAATCCGCGAACTATAACCCTATCAAGGTCTTAAGCCTGAAAGCAGGAAATTTATCTAATTGCAAAGAAGATTTCTATTTATATAAAAAACTATCAGTCGTCAAGATATCCAACCAGTTTGTTGGACCAGGACGGTTGTCTCAATTTGCGGAAGGCTTTGTGTTCAATTTGTCTTACACGTTCTCTTGTAATATTGAACAGCCGGCCCACTTCCTCAAGCGTGCGCTGCCGCCCGTCTTCCAGTCCGTAACGCAAATGCATGATGTCGCGTTCACGCGGGGTGAGCTGGCTGAGCATTCTGCCAATATCCTGACGTAACAACTCATCTTCGGTCATGTTGTCAGGACGATTCGAATCAGAGTCTTCAATCAAGTCTCCCAGATAAGTCTCTTCGTCCCTGTTCAGGGGCATTTCCATCGATACAGGTTCTCTATCGGCAGTGAGAATTTCCTGGATCTTAGTGACTGGTATATTCATAGCCTGAGCCAGTTCCTCTTCGCTGGGGCGCCGGCCTAGATCTTGAGCCAGTTTGGCACTGGTTTTCTTCAATTTATTCATTGATTCGACCATGTGCACGGGCACACGAATGGTTCTGGATTTGTCGGCCAGTCCACGGCTTATCGCTTGTCGAATCCACCAGGTGGCATAGGTCGAAAATTTGAATCCTTTGGTGTGGTCAAACTTTTCAGCTGCCCTGATAAGACCTAAATTGCCTTCCTGAATCAAATCCTGGAAGGGCAGACCGCGATTCACATATTTCTTGGCTATAGATATAACCAGACGCAAATTGGCTTGAATAAGTTTTTGCTTGGCGGCTGCGTCGCCTTCCGAGATTCGCCTGGCAAGGTCGATTTCTTCGTCCGGCTTGACCATTCTTACTCGGCCTATTTCTCTTAAATAAAGTCTGACAGAATCTTCTGTAAATCCATCACCTTTTTTGGGAATAGGAATATCCTCGACTTCGCCCTCGACTTCATTGTCGAGATCTCCATCTTCCAACTCCGACCAGTCGTCTGCCAAATCATCGGTAACCCGAGATTTCACCTTTGGTTTTGCTCCCACTTTCTTACCACTCAAAAGATTCATTCCTCTTATTTACCCAGTTCCTCGAAGTCTGTAGCATTTGTACTGGGAATTAACTTTTGTAAATTTGCCCTTATATCGGCAAGTTGAAAACTAATTTTGTCCGACCGGAATTTATGCTTGTACTTTGGGTATTCTTCCTAAAGAGGAATAAGACATTGTTGGAAGGTAGCTTATCGGACGTAAGTGTGGCTGGACTTTTACAGCTGCTTTGCCATGAAGGGCAGAGAAGTTATTCCATTCAAATTAGAAGAATGGGACAGGTCTGCAATGTTTGGGTATGTCAGGGGGAGGTGGGCTGAGTGAATTTCGGCATTCTGTGAGTGGTGGGAGGACT
>CAZEQP010000503.1:0-3493 GCA_964514345.1 uncultured Candidatus Obscuribacterales bacterium | reverse complement strand
GATCCAAAAAAATGGAAATCACTGCTAATGTGTTTCTCAGCGACGCAAGAGCGAAGCTCGATCTGCTGGCAATGGCTGTCGATTTTGCCGCTGCCGGTATCAACTCGAAGAGCCCGCACTCTTGCCCGAATGTGAAAGCCGCTGACCAGAAGCTGCAAGATCTTCTTGCCTGGTACGATTCGGTGGAGCGTTCCGGTCGCCAGTCAATCCCGGCTGATGAAGCCGAGATGCTGGTCGAGTATCTTGACCGCGAAATCGCCGGCGCGCAGAACCTTCTTGGCGCCGTCTCCCAGACGACCCCGGACAAAGTTTGGTGGCACAATTTGCTTTTGGTGATGGCAATCATCGCAGCCACTGCCGCCATCAAAGTCTGGTTCTTCTAAGGGACGCAAAAAGTAACCATCGGAGACAACCAATGCAAAATCTCGAAACACGACTGGAAGCTGTCGAGGATGAGCTGAAGAAAGTAAGCTCCGAAGTCGACTTCCTTCTATTCAATTCGATCAACTCGCCGGTTGCGCATGCGCACCTGATTTCAGCCCAGCTTAAAGCTGAAGAAGGGCGCAAAGCGATCGAGACTTTGAAAGCCAACTGGCTGATCAACGAAATGCTGCCTGAACGGTACGTTCGCGATCAACTTGTTCTGGCTGAGCTTGCAGTTCAAGCCGTCAAAGAACAGCTCAAGAAAGCCGATGATGCTCCCTGGCATTCGCTCAGGGTGACACTGATTCTGGCTCTTCTCGGGTTGCTCGGGGCGGCTTTTGTTTTTGCGCACTAGCACTGAACCAGAAACTGACAGAAGGAAACTAAAATGCGAAAAACAATTTTGGCTGCGCTGGCAGCTTGTGCCATGCTGGTCCCGTCTATCTCCGGACCTGCAAACGCAGTCACCCTGAACGACGGTTACGGCCTTCATGCTGAGAGTCTTGCTTTTGCCGTGCTCAATGCCTCCTCTACGGCTGAGCTCGAGAAGAAGCTGAACGAGTGGACGGCGCAAAACAAGTCGCATCGAGTCGCCGGCTACGAGTACTCCAGCCAGTACAACCTGTTCACTGTCGTGATCAGTTACTGGAAGTAAAGCAATCAGGGAGAGCCGGGTCAATTCCGGATTCGGCTCTCCTCTGGCTACAAACATAAGGAAAATTGATATGAAGCATGGACAATTCGTTTCGTTCGTCCGGAGTGAAATCGAACTCCTGGAAATGGGAGTTCAAAATACAACGAATCTTCCCAACCGGGCATCCAGCCCAAGCGACATAGCCAGGTTGAAAGTGGCTAGAGACACACTTACCTCCCTCCGTAACTGGTTCAGTCAACTGGAGAGAGGCGCATTCGACAATCAAGATATCGGGCAGATCCGTGCTCTGTTCGATAGCAAAGCGTATTTGGTTGCGTCTAACTTATGGCCTGCAACCAAGTTCCGCAGCGCATAAGCTGAAAAGGAAAACCAGGCGAGAAGAAGTTGAAAGCTGGATGAGGTAAAGAAGCTATGAACGACTTGCATCAACTACCTGTCACTACTGGCGATATCATCGAGAATGCTGTTGTTGTTCGAAAATTATTCCGGAAGGCCAACAACCGTTACGGAAACAACAATAGTGTCTTGTGCCGGCTGCCGGCCACTCATAACGGCAGGGCACTGAGTGGTGTCTGCGCCCGGGTTGATTTGATCGGTATGGATTTCGCCGAATGTCAGCAGCGTTTCGACGCCTTGAAAATCGGCGACTGCCTGCACCCGGTCTACTTAAGCAACTTGAGAGTAGAAGAGGGCAAAGTATTCATGAATCTGTCGGAGCGATATCCGATGGAGGAAAAAGCTTTGCAAACTTTTCGATGGGGTACCAAAGTTACCGGCACCGTTATCGAACGCGGTTCTGGCGGTATCTTGTGGATGAGATTCAAACATCCCGAACTTTTGGGATCGTGGAAAGGTCTCATTCATTACAGCGACTTACTGGGTGTCAATCGCACTCAACAATCATCTCGCTACTCACAAATTCAAGTCGGTGAGGTGATTTCAGCTAAGATTGTCACCAGTCAAAGATGTCGCAGGAATCCTACATTCGGCAACTTTATCGCCACTTTGAAAGAAATAGAATAGTTTGAAGCCAACGGAGACATCAAATGACCAGACACTCTCTGTTAGACGCTATCCATGCTGCTGTCAAAACAGGACAAAGGATGTTTAACGGCATTCGAAAAATGGCGGCACAAGATGGTGTTGTGAAAGAAGGGTCCAAATTTTCTGTTGAGGAGAAAATTGAAATCAACAGAATTCTGGAAGTTTTCCTCAGTTCGACAAGTAGTGTACTTTCAAACGGCATGACTCGCGTGAGCGTAATGAAAATCGATAGCTACAAAGAGGTCATGAAACTTAAGTCGGGACAGTTTGAACTTGATCCTGAACGGCTGCAAAGGATACCACGAGGAGTCTATCAAGCACTGGTAAAAGCGGGCTATAAGCCAATCGGAATTGCAAGATTCACTATTGATTTCGATCGCTTCGACCCGCGTGAAGTCACTTGGGTGCTTGACGAATTTGGCAACTCAAACTTTTCGGCGCAACCGCTCAGAGAATTCAAGGAAATCGAATTGTTTGTTGAATTCGCTCGTCACTAAAAAACCTGGGTCTAATTTGAAAACAGAGGGGGCAAGAAGCGCTCTGTCTGTTTTTGAATTGGACTTGGTTTGCCTGAACTGAAACCAAACAGAAGGAAAACCAAGATGAATAAAACATTCGACTACATCAAGTTCGCATTTTCTGCCATCGGCGTGTTGCTGATGATCACTATTACTCTGGGGCTCTACATCCCCTACTACCTCGGAAAAGATCCGCTACCCCCCAACGCCGAACTGAAGTATCGTCGGCGCGGCTGGATTGTTTTTGCTGTGGGATACGTGATCAACGCCGCGGTGTCGATCGCAATGTTCTACCAGCAGGAAGGCGGGATCATCTGCGGCGCCGCCATCGCCGGAATTCTATGTCTTGTCGCCTGGCTTATGGGGCGCAACGACTACGAGTACAAGATGGAATTCGGCGAAGGTGACTGAGTCGTAAACGGCGGGGAGAGCCGGAATTTACTAACGATCTGACTCTCCCTGTGCTTCAACCTATATGGAGCATCTAATGAACAAGCACGTCATACTTGCACTAACGCTTGCAGGATTCGTTGTGAGCGGGTTTCTATATTTCCTGACCAAGCCTAGCTTTTATTACAATGAACAATCAATAGCCGCGCGTGAAGCGGAGATTGATGCATCACTTAAGTATCTGAAAGAAATTTCCCAGAAGCCTGAAATCGTCCAGCCGGTTTCTTGTTTGCTCTAAAAAGTCTCCGCCGGTGGTGCCCCATTTTTAGTGACCCCGGCGGGGATGTTTTTGAACTCTCTAAACTGCGCTAGAAACAATCTTAGAGAAAGGATCTAAGCCTGTCTAAGCTGAAAGAACTGAAGAAGTCGATCAAAGCTGCCATCGAAAGTGGTCGCGCTGAGC
>CAZEQP010000502.1:0-3494 GCA_964514345.1 uncultured Candidatus Obscuribacterales bacterium | reverse complement strand
ACAAACGATTACTCGTTTTTGTCCGGGAAGGTCACGAACCCAATGATCAATTGAAAATGACTCCCGGTCACTGGCAACATATCGACTGGCCAAATACAGCCGCCAAACCGATTTCACTTTATCCTCACGAAAATGGATTGATGGACAAGAACAATTTTGATCGTGGCAAATCCTCCACCCTTGCTTATCAGGCTACAAAAGGACATCAAGCCGGTTTCTGGTGGGGTGAACCAACCGATGATTTGCGTGATGACGATGCTTATAGTTTCACATTCGATACCGATACTTTGAAACAGAAAGTAGAGATTATCGGTTTTCCCAAAGTGAAACTGAAAGTGTCTTGCACCGCACCACAAGCCACTTTCAGTGCCAGACTGGAAGATGTTTTCCCTGACGGAAGAGTTTCACTTGTCACAGGGGCACTAATCAATTCGTCACATAGAATATCAAGTCTGGAGCCGCAGTTGATGCAACCCGGACAAAAATATGATCTTGATTTCGACATGCATTTCACTACCTGGACATTTAAACCTGGTCATAAAATCCGCCTTGCCGTGAGCAATTCGCAATTCCCCATGGCCTGGCCCAGTCCTTACAAAATGACCAGCACTCTTTATTTTGGTGACGGAACGTTTATTACTTTGCCGCAAACAAAACCTGATAGACAAGGAGTGCGTTTGCCTTTGCCCGAAGCCAGAGCAAAAAGACCGGATGCCACCAACTATCCTGAAACTACATCTGTAACTCTGGAAGAAGATTTGCTCAAAAACACAGTAACCTGGCGTGAAGTCATGCAGCACGACTATGATTTAGCCGATAAAAAATATTCAGTTGAAAGAACAGTAGAACATCGAGCCTCTGCAAAGAACCCTGCCGATGCCGCTTTTCATGGACATATGCAAACTGCCATCAAGGGCAAAGATACAGTGGAGCTGGCAACAGACATGACTGTGACTTCCAACCTCAATGATTTTTACGTGCTGTTCTCAAGAGAATTGAAAAAGAATGGAAAAGTGGTGAAAAGCAAAACCTGGTCCGAAAAATTCAAGCGAGAGTTTCAATAATTGCTGCCAAGATGAACAAGCTGCGCCAATATAAATCATGTGATTAATCAAAGACTACCAGTACTTTGCTTGAGTATTGAACCCTCTATTTCTAAGATCTTGACTCTTTTATTTTTTCACCAAAATTTTTCTCTCTTCAAACTAGAAACCATTCAACCAACGGAAACTGATCATGCTCACTGGAGCAGCGATATTGATCGTCACCCTTGGTCTTATTTTCTTGCTCCCCCGCAAGAAGTAAGACACCTTGAGTTGAGGCGCGGATACTCGTTATTTGTGCCTCAACTCTATTACTTGCTTTTCTCATTCAAGAGAATAGAAATTCAATTTACGGAGACAAACATGCTCGAAGGAGCCATGCTTATCTTCATCCTCATTTGCCTTGTGGCCTTGATTCCGCCTCCCAGGCGCTAAGATCTCAATCCACTTTTGGCACTGGCATTGACTGTGATTTCGTTTGTCCCTGAATATTTTCTGGGCATCCGCAAACCACTTTTCACATACTGAGTAAAAGACTCTTGAGGTAAAGAAGTCTCTCGCGATTAATGCGGGGCTCTTTATCTCAGGAAGTCTGTTTTTTTATTTATTACTTTTTTGTTTTTTTACTACCGCTTTTAGTAATTGCTGACTTGTCCCTCAAGAACAAATATGTGGGAGAACCCACATTCGCCTTATTGCGGCTATGATCACCAGCTTTTTTCGGCTACGAAAAATAGCCACAGCCGCAACATAACCCAGGAAGCTGGTTGAGTTCTTGATGTTTCAAATGTGGCCTCAAGTTGGCGCAGCTGCGTGAGACTAGCGATAACCGGCATTCTTTCAGGGTCTTGAAAATAAAACTCATGAATAGTTATTGAAATTAAGCACGTTTAAAATGTCATGAGTTTAAATTATAGGCAGTATAGAAATACCCTTTTTGATTCTTCCAGCACCTTTTCTTTTCCTTTCCCCAAAGCCAGTTCGATAAACAACCAGATCACTTTAGCTGCTTATGCAGGTCTACAGGATCTGGGCAGTCTGACTTGGCGCCTTACCCGCTCCAACTATTTGCGAAATTCCAAGCCCAAACAGCAATAGGCAAAGAGTGCTGTCAGCACTTCTAAGCCAAGCAAGGAAAGGACTTATGACCATGAGAACGGTCAGAAGGTTCAAAGCTTTCAACGGCGTTCGTGTTCCTCGCGGCGATATCATCAATATCCGCGGCGATACATGGGACGTTCCTGATTTTCCCATAATCCCTTACATCGAGGGCGACGGCATCGGTCCTGAGATATGGGTCGCTACTCGCCGCTTTGTCGATGCTGCCGTCACCCGCGCTTATCGCGGCAGGCGCAAAATCGTCTGGTTCAAAATCTTTGCCGGCGACGCCGCCAAAGCCAAGTTCGGAGATCCACTGCCGGCAGACACTCTGGCTGCGCTGAAGTATTTTCGAGTCGGGATCAAAGGTCCCCTGGGCACTCCCACCGGTGGTGGCATCCGCAGTCTCAATGTCACCATGCGGCAGGAGCTCGATCTCAATCAGTGTATCCGTCCTGTTCGCTATTTCCAGGGCGTTCCCTCGGTGGTCAAACACCCGGAGAAGCTCAATGTCACCATCTTCAGACAGAACACCGAAGACGTGTACGCCGGCGTCGAATTCAAAGCCGGAACCGACACGGCCAGGGCTCTCATGGAATACCTGATCACGCTTGGGGTCAAACTCAGGCAAGACAGCGGCATCGGCATCAAGCCCATTTCCAAATACGAGTCGCAGCGCATTGTCCGCGCAGGCATCGAGTATGCCCGCAAGCACGGACGCAAAACAGTAACTCTGGTGCACAAAGGAAATATTCAGAAGTGCACCGAGGGCGCCTTTCGCGACTGGGGCTTCGAGCTTGCTCAAAAAGAGTTCGGCGACAGCATTATTTTCGCTGAAGACTATTGGAACGTTTACGGCGGCAAATTGCCCGAGGGCAAGATTTTGATCAACGACATGATTGCCGATGCTTCCTTCCAGGAACTGTTAATACGCCCCGAGCGTATGGATGTGATTGTCACCACCAATCTCAACGGTGACTATCTCTCCGACGCCGCCGCCGCTCAAGTCGGCGGATTGGGCATCGCTCCTGGAGCCAATATCGGTGATCATTTCGCCATCTTTGAAGCCACCCATGGCACCGCCCCCGATATCGCGGGCAAGGGACTGGCCAATCCCACCTCACTCCTGCTTTCAGCGCTTATGATGCTGGAGCGTATGGGGTGGAAAGAAGCTGCCGACCTGATTCAGAGCGCGCTGGAGAAAACAATCGCCGACCACAAAGTCACAGGCGACCTGGCACGTTTCATCGTCATTCCGGGCATCGAGCAGATTTCCGCCATGCTCGGCGACCTGGTCACAGCTTTGTCACAACTGGATCTTCCCGGCGGCAAGAAAAAGCTGGACCCGGTCAT
>CAZEQP010000501.1:0-3509 GCA_964514345.1 uncultured Candidatus Obscuribacterales bacterium | reverse complement strand
GCATTTTAATAAACGAGAGGACTCTCAGTTATGGTTTTAATCCGGATATTTCATTCAGGGCAGAAGATTTAAATCACGAACATCCACTAACACCTAAAGAAACAAGAAATCTTACCAGGCAAGGAATAAAGACAGAGAAAGTCTTGCTTCCGACAGAGGCTGTACTTGTGAAATCTCAACATGTAAAAAACATTCAGGATTGGCTGGAATTGTTTATCAAGACCGGTGGCAAGTAAGTATATAGAGCGATAACCCGCAAATACCTGCCACAAGACCAGCTCCGCAAAACCAAATTGCTGTGGTTATAATCAATTCGAAAAAGGGAACTGAACTAGATTGAACAAAATGTGACCATCTTTCTACATCGTTTTGTCCTTTTTGATAAACCCAATAAGAAACCAGTGAACCTGCGCAAATGAAAGGCAAGAAAAAGCTAGCTAAAGCTCCAATGCCAATTTTGATGGAAAACTTTTCAGTTTGATTTGGGTCTTTATCATTCATTGCTAATTGACCCTCAGAACCTGATTAGGTGGCTTCGATACATATTATATCTGTTCCTTAGTTTCTTCCCGATTTCTTAACTTAACCGGTACTCTGCAGTCCCTCTGCCACACCGTTTATAGTCATCAGCACCGTATCAAGCAATGTATCCGGTTCTGCCGAATCGCCTGGCGCCACAGTCGAGTCTTGTTTCGCGCTTGCCGCTTTTAATTTGGCGCGCAATTCTTTGATAAAACGCACTTGCAAATAACTCAAAGGGTCTATATAAGGATTTCTCAGTTCGATAGACCGACGCAAATACTCAGAGTGTTGCAATAAATATTCCTGACCTGAAATAGTGAGGCAAGCTTTTTTGGTAGCCTCAAACTCGCCCAGGATGCGGGACATTATTTTATTACGCAGATTGGCGTCGCCAACTAAATTGTCTGCGTAATGCTGGGCAATTTTCATATCGGCAATGGCAAGTGACGTTTCCACTTTGGTGACCAATCCCTTGAAGAAAGGCCATTCTTGATACAGGTTTTTCATCAAAGTCAGTCTGCCAGTATCTTTTGAAATGGCTTCAAAGGCTGATCCAAAGCCATACCAACCAGGCAGAAGAAATCTGCTTTGAGTCCAGGAAAATACCCAGGGAATAGCTCGCAAGTCTGAAATGGCAGTACTGCCTTTGGTGCGTCTTGTTGGCCGCGAGCCTAAGCGCAAACGCGAAATTTCTGTAATCGGTGTGCATTGCAAAAAGAATTCAAGAAAATCAGGGTCTTCATATATTAGACTGCGAAAGGCTTTGAATGCTTCTTGCGAAAGATCTTCTGTGAGATTTAGCCACTCCGGTTTATCGATGCCAGTTTTTTTCTTTTTGTTTTCAGTCAGGCTTGATTCTATAACAGCAGCTGCCAATCTCTCAAAGTTGCGAACTGCAATTCCGTGCACTGAATATTTGGAGCTTATCACTTCGCCCTGTTCGGTGATTTTAATTCTGCCTGAAACTGTACCTGGAGGTTGAGCCAGAATGGCTCTGTGAGTGGGACCGCCGCCTCGTCCAATAGTCCCGCCTCGACCGTGGAAAAGTCTGAGTTTTATGTTGCGCGAATCGGCCAGTTCGACCAGTTTTTTCTGGGCTTTGTA
Source organism: uncultured Candidatus Obscuribacterales bacterium (assembly GCA_964514345.1). GTDB lineage: Bacteria > Cyanobacteriota > Vampirovibrionia > Obscuribacterales > Obscuribacteraceae > Aved-18. The sequence continues at coordinate 1,883 of CAZEQP010000501.1, read as the reverse complement.
CAATTCCCAGTTTGATGTGACTATGCCGCCATCTTTGCATGAATCGCTGTAACCGATCATTATTTCTTGCAAGTTGCCGCGTGATTTCAAATATTCGGCATAAACTTTGTTTGATAAAAGTTTGTCGAATAACAAAGGCGCCTCACGCAAATCTTCGATTGTTTCAAACAATGGGACTATGCTTACTGTGCGTTTGTTTTTCTCATTTGCCGGGGCATAAATGCCGGCTTCTTTAGCCAGGAGCAAGACTTCAAGCATGTCGCTTGCGTCTTTGGTCATGCTAACAATATAAGTATCCAGGGCGCGGGTGCCGTGGATATCTTGCATTTCAGCCATCATATTTAGAGTAGACAGCGATTCATTTGTTTCATTTGAAAATTGAGGCTTGGCTGGAAAGAGAGGGCGACGATTTTCTATTTCAGAGCAAAGCCATTTGATACGTTCGTTTTCGTCAATTTTTTCGTAGTCTTCAAATATGCCGAATGCTTTGCACAGTTCTTTAAAAGCTGAGCTGTGCCTGGCCGAGTGTTGACGCAAATCAAGTTTAGCCAGATGAAATCCGAAAATATTTACCATCACTATAAGTCTATTGAGCTGTTCAAGACTTTGACGGCATTTTGTTTTTTTCAAAGCTGAAAGCATCATTTTCAATTCGGATAAAAACTCATCCGAGTTTTTATACCCGTGCTCGCGTTTATCCACAGTTCGTCTCAGTCTTTCTTGAATGAAAAGCACTTTGCGGCGGAAGGGCTCGAATTTATACTTCTGGTAATAACGTTCGTGTATATCGGCAAATAGCTTGGCGTCAGCTTTTACCGAATCTAAAAGTGTCTGATCAAGTTTCAAAACATTTGTGCTGTGACTCAAATCGTTGAATACTTTTTCAAGTGCTTTGAGATATTTTTCCAGAATAACTTTGCGCTGCGATTCAAGGGTCGAGACTGTCACATCGGTTGTGACAAAAGGATTGCCGTCGCGGTCGCCGCCTATCCAGGAGCCGAAAGTGGTGTAAGTCAAATTATCAGGTACCGGCTTACTCAGCTTTTGACCGAGGTCTTTTACTATTGTGTCCAGCTCGCAATGAACGTCTATGATGGCGTCGATGACCACACTATCGAAGAGTGATAGTCCGTAACGCACTTCATCTAAGGGCGAGGGCTTGAAATAAATAATATGGTCCGAAAGCCACAAAGATTCTATGACACCTTCCAGCCCTTCATTTATTTGTTGCTGTTCTTTTTTAGTAAGTGGGGGGTGATCCCGCAAATAAAGATAATGCGCCATTTGCACTTGTTTCAACAGAACAGTGCGGCGGGTTATCTCAGTGGGGTGGGCGGTGAAGACCACTTCTATGTCAAGATTGGTGAAAGTCTCCCAGAGTTTATCCACCGGTCCGTCTTTTACGTGTCGGCGTAAATAAGACAGAGAGTCTATTTCGGTTGATTCCGGATTTTCAGATTCGCGCTGGGCCCGGCGGCGGATGCGGTGGTTTTGCTCAGCCATATTGATGACGTCGAAATAACAAACAAAAGCTTTTATAAGTTTTCGTGCTGTTTCAAGATCCACATCACTTGTCAGTTTAGCAAGGCGAGCATCATTTTCTGGGCTGGATTCCGCTTTAGTCAAAGCTCTGAATTCTTCGACAAGAGCAAGCACTTTGTCGCCTTCCAGATTGGCGATGGTCTGCCCGAGTAGAGAGCCAAGCATACGCACATCGTCACGCAAAGGCTTGCTTCTTTGCGTAAGATCAGATGTTCCTGAAGCACCGGTTTTCAGTGTGGTCACGGCAAAAAACCTGTATAAGCTGACAGTGCTTAATTTAGCATTTTATTCGAAAGGTAGTCTTAAGTCTCATAAGCTGTCAAGCTATCAAGCTTGAGCAA
>CAZEQP010000500.1:0-3523 GCA_964514345.1 uncultured Candidatus Obscuribacterales bacterium | reverse complement strand
AACCAATCCCAGAATAAATCTAAATTGGACTGAATATGACTAAAGCTCCGTCAATTCTTATTCAGTGAGTTGGATTCATCGCTTGCGCTCAGTTTACCATCCACTGAGTAGACTTCCACAGGCGCAAACATTTCCAGATCCGACTGAATTTTTTTGGCGTCTCCCACCACAGTGATGACGAATTTGCCGGATGAAATGACTCTGCGAGCCACTTTACGCACATCATCAACAGTAACCGCCATTATGTTTTTAGTGTAAGTTTCAAGATAATCGTCAGGCATTTTGTACAAACCGGCTTCAAGCAAAGCTTGAGCCAGTCCGCTTTGAGTTTCCAGTCTCAACTGGAACAAACCGGCAAGATAATTTTTGGCCGCGTCCAGTTCTTCCTGGTTCACTTTGACATTGCGGATACGATCCAGCTCATACAAAAATTCTTGCAAAGATGGTGCGGTAACATCTGTGCGCACTTCGGCGTGAGCCGAGAAGACATCAGGATACACACGCGAGGCTGAGCTTGAATAAGCACCATAAGTGTAGCCTTTGTTTTCTCTTATATTTTCGAACAATCTTGAATGGGCCGACCCGCCAAGGACATCATTCATGACTAAAATACGAAAATAATCAGGGTCCACTTTTCTGATTCCCAGATTGCCCAGCTTAATTGAAGACTGAACTGAGCCGGGGCGGTTAACCAGATAAATCTTTTGCTGACGAATGTCCGAAACGTCTGCCATAACAGGTTCTTGAATTTGACCTTTTGGCCAGACTTTGCCGAATGATTCTTTTATAGTGGTCTCAATAAGAGCCGGATCAAAATCACCCACAACAAGCAAGATGGAGTTATTTGGAATATAGTTCTGGCTGTGGAATTTTCTTAGATCCTCTTTTGTGATTTTTTCAATCATATTGGGTTGGGGTGAAACCCAGCCATAAGGATTGTTTCCAAAAACCACGCTGCGAAAACGTTCTTCCAGAAGATAGCCGGGCTCGGATCTTTGCAAAACCAATTCTTGCAGCCAGTTTGTTTTTTTCAATCTCATTTCTTCTTCAGGAAAACTGGGATGAAGAACTACATCTTGAAACAGATTCATCAAACGAGGTGTGTAATTGGAAAGACAAGAACCGGAAACAAGAGTGAAATCATAATCACAAGTGGCTCCCAGAGAGCCTCCTATATAATCGATTTCGCTTGCGATTTCTTTGCTCGTTCTTTTTTCGGTGCCTTCATTGAGCATTGTGGCAGTAAGCTTGGCTATTCCCTGGTGGTCTTTTTCATCCAGTGATTTGCCGGCGCGGATGCCCATAGCCACGGTAACTACAGGGAAGCGATGGTCTTCCAAAAATTTCACTTCCAGACCATTATCCAACTTGAAAGTTTTTACTTTGGGCAACACAAATGGACGTGGTGCAGGCAGCGCCGGCGGTTTTTCTCTGAACTTTTCAGTTTCATTTTCCTGAGCCCCGGCAGCTAAAATGTTCGCCGGAAGAAGACTGAGGGCCACAGCAAGAATAATCTTTGTCAATTTCAATGATTTATTCATTATTCTTGACCCTCCTTGGAAGATGTATCCGGAGTGACATCAACTATGGTCACTCCATTTTCGCTGAATACGCTTTGTGCCACTCTTTGCACATCTTGCGGTGTGATGGATAAATAAGTGGCCAGGTCTTTATCGAACAAATTTGGATCTCCAAAAAAGCTTGCGTATTGAGCCACTGTTTCGGCTCTACCCAGACTTTTTTGCAGACTGTAATGACTGTTCGATGAAAAATAAATGCTCAGAATCAGATTTTTGGCCTTTTGCAATTCGACTTCAGATACAAGTCCGCTTTTCATTTTGCTGATTTCTTCAAGCAAAATTTTTCGCACCTTTTCTTTGTCCTGGTCCGGTTTATACAGCACAAAGAAATTAATTTGGGAAGGTCCGCGTCTTTCTTCATAACTGCCGTCCACGGTTAAAGCTACTTGATCATCTTTAACCAATCTTTGATAAAGCCTGGACGAGGGTCCTGTGGTGAGCATGTTCTGAATTAGATTCAATATAAGTGAATCTTTGTCGCGACGTTTCGGCGCTTTCCAGGCCATCCAGAAAGCGGGCAGTTTGGCATGCACGTCTTTTACTTCCAGATACTTGGGTTTGGTCTGTATAGGCTCGGTAAGATCCGGACGTTTGATATCGCATTTCTTTTTAGAAGGAATAGTCTCAAAATATTTTCTGGCTTTGGATTCAATATCGGCTGAATCCACATCGCCTGCCACCACCAGCACCGCATTTGCAGGCATATAATAAGTATCGAAAAATTGTTTTACAGTGGCTACATTAGATGATTCCAGGTCTTCAAAATAACCGATAACAGGATGACCATTGCCCCAGTTATCAAAAATGGTTTCTTCCAGTTTAACCTCGGCAGGCACATACGGCTTATTGTCCATACGCATGCGCTTTTCTTCTTTAACCGCCTGAAGCTGATTTTCGAAGTTCTTTTCCGTTACTGCAAGCGACTTCATACGATCCGACTCAAGCCACATGGCGATTTCAATCTGGTTTGAAGGCAGCACTTCATAATAGTCGGTGTAATCGTTGTGAGTGGATGCGTTGAGATTGCCGCCTGCAGCTTGAATATATTTGAAAAATGCACCTTTGGGTGCGTTGGCGGATCCTTCAAACATCATATGTTCAAATAAATGAGCAAAACCCGACTTTCCTTTTACTTCATCGCGCGAGCCGACATCATATACGATGCACATTGATGCCACAGGCGATGAGTGGTCTTCGCAAACAATGACACGCAAGCCGTTTTTCAAAACCACGTCCCTGGTGATGGGAATAAGCGGATTTTTCAAAGTCAGCATGTCTGATTTGCTTTCGGCACAGGCAGGAAGTGTGGTCAACAAAATGATTGCAGCAAGCAAATTTGTCATCAACTTAATCATCTTCGTCAGGACCTCCAGTCAGGGCGATGGCTGTCCAGAACATAGCCACCACCAGTACGCTTAAAACACCAGCCCCGAAACAAACTTTCAAAGGAAAGCCGTACCGTCTCAGGGCCAGAAAAGAACTCAGTGCAAGACAAATAGCCAGGATTGCCACAACATGGTTTATGTGGAATCTCATGGCACCTCAATTTATCCGCGCGCGCCGGCCAGAGCTTTTTGACATGAGCACTGGTCGATTTTTTCCGGAATGGAACCGATAAGCTTGTCCAGCAAGTCCACCAGTTTTTTATTATTTTCAGTGAAAACTTTCACCACTTCAGCATGAGACACAGGTTCAACGTCACCAATAAGACCTGAATCGTAATCTGTGATGAGTGAAATATTCACCACACACATTTCAAGCTCGCGGGCCAGATGAACTTCAGGATACTGAGTCATATTAATGACTTCCCAGCCCATAGAAGTGAACCATTTGGATTCTGCTTTGGATGAAAATCTGGGTCCTTGAATAACAACCACAGTACCTTTATCGTGAGTGTTGATTCCGCAATCTCGTCCGGCTTTCACCGCCAGTTTGCGAAGCTC
>CAZEQP010000499.1:0-3538 GCA_964514345.1 uncultured Candidatus Obscuribacterales bacterium | reverse complement strand
ATGAAAGAGTCAAATAAGAGTGACTATTGAACTTAAATCAAAAGAACAAGCTGGGCCGGGTGCAAACCAGTCGTTTAATTTAAGCCCGGAGTTTTATCCGCATGAGCAAAAAAAGGCGTCTTTCAGCCTTGATGCCATAAAGAAAAAACTCAACCTTTCAGCTAAAACCAAAACACGGCTCAAACTTATAATCAGCCTGGGTCTATTCTTATCCTTATTTGTGTTCGGCAAAGTAGATTTGAGCAAAGCCTGGCAAGCCGCCCTCAGTGCGCATAAAGGCTATATTCTTGCCGCCACTGTTCTTTTCTTATTAAGTCCGATTCTAAACGCTTATCGCTGGCAGCTTCTGGCAAACGCTGTGGGACTTTATGCCCCGATAGGGCGGATGACTCAATTTGTTTATGTCGGTCTTTTTTTCAATTTGTTTTTGCCCTCCACTGTGGGCGGCGATTTCAGTCGCAGCTACTACTTATCCAAAGGCACAGGCAAACATTTGCATGCTGCAAGCTCGGTCATTGTGGACAGGGCAAGCGGTCTGGCTGTTTTATTATTGTTCGCCACAATGGGACTTCTGTTCGGACCCGGCGGGGATCAGCTCCCCATGGCACTGAAATTGCCCATTTTTATCGCCACTTTCGGCGTCTTTTTTGTTTTGCCTTTCCTGCCCAAACTGGTGCTTAAAGTTCTGGGTCCGCAAAACTGGCTTTCGATTAAATTGAACGAGGGCACAGCCAGAGTTTTCTGGGAAGATAAAGGACTTATTCTTGCCACCATTTTGCAGTCGATTTTAATTCAGATAATCATAGTCCTGTGCCATCTGGGAGTAGGCATGGCTCTGGGGTTGAATCAAATTCCGCTCTGGTATTACTTTGTTTTTTATCCTTCAGTTGCGGTGCTTGGTTTTGTCACTCCCAGCATCAACGGAATAGGTGTCCGTGAATGGGCGTACACTTATTTTCTAACTTTAATGGGTGTAGACAAAGATACGGCTTTGACTTTTGCCTTAATCTGGCTCGGGCTGACCACTTTGAGCAGTCTGGTGGGCGGAGTGGTTTATGTGGGCGGAAAATTCCGTATAGCTCAAAGCGAAGTTGAAGCCATGTCCACAAAAGCGGAAGGGTAAGAAAGAGACTAATTTGGGCTTTCCCGACTTAACTTTAGACAAACATATTAAAGCGGTTTGTGAATTTGCCGATTCATCAGAGTGCCGGACCTATCTGGTCGGGGGGCATTTACGTGATCTTGTAATACGTGAGCAAAAAAAAGAGCCCGCCTCCTGCGGCCTGGATTATGACTTTGCCGTCATTTGTCCGCCCAATGAAAAAACGATTGACTTTGCCGCCAGAGTCGCTCAAGGACTGAACGGGCACTATGTGTTGCTGGATGAAAAAAATGATACGGCAAGAGTAGTGCTGGATCCTGATGCTGAAAATGCCGAGCCGGTCAATCTTGATTTTGCAGCCTGCATCGGGGATGGTATTGAATCTGATATCATGCGCCGCGATTATTCCATAAATGCGCTGGCCTGGGATCCTAAAAATCCGGAAAAACTTATAGATAAAGTAGATGCTGTAAAAGATATAAAAGACGGCAGGATAAGAGCAATTGCCGAAAATAATTTGATTGACGATCCTTTGCGCATCTTAAGAGCTTACAGATTCAGTGCCACTCTTTCATTTTCAATTGATGAATCAACCAGAGGCTGGCTCAGTAAGCATGCTTCACTATTGACTGAGGTGGCAGGAGAGCGAATCAGTCACGAACTATTCGTTCTCTTTTCGCAAGCAAATATTTTTCCTTATTTAAAAGATATGGCTGAAACTAAAGTGCTTGATGCTGTTTTTCCTGAGCTTGCCGCCACCCGAGTTGTCACTGCCAATGCTTATCACCATCTCGCTTTATTGGATCACAGCCTGGAGGCTGTGCGACAGATGGAGCTTTTCTATGAAAGAGCAAATGAAAAACTTAAACAATCGAGTAATTTGCCTATAGGCAACAAGCTGAATAAATTGGCTGTTACTAAATTAGCCACTCTTTTGCACGATATAGGCAAACCCGGCACATGGGAGATTACACCTGAGGGCAGGCATACATTTTATGCTCACGATACCCTTGGTGCCAAAATGTCTGATGAAACCGCCTTGCGTCTGAAGTGGTCTAAAGCGGTAAGCAAATTTATAAACAGGCTGATTAAGTGGCATTTGCGCCCTGGTGCCCTGTTTCATTCAGGCGAGCCCACTCAAAAGGCAGTGCATCGTTTTTATCGGCAGGTGGGACTGGATGTTCCTGAATTGATTTTGCTTGCCTATGGGGATCTTGGAGCCACCAGAGGGCAGGGACTGGCCGATGAAGCACGAGCCAGATTGGAGACTCGATTCAATGAGCTATTGAATGGATATTTCTTGTATGTAGAAGAACAGGCAAAAACTCCCAGATTCCTTACCGGTGCTGACGTTATGGAGCTTTTACAAATTAAGTCCGGTCCTATAGTCGGAGAGATACTGGAAGCACTTGACGAAGCTCAAACACTAAAAGTTATAAATTCCAGAAAAGAAGCAGAGCGCTTTGCTAAAGAACATTTTTTTAAGCAAAGTCAATAGTCAAGATGTTGTCCGAATCACCATGACAACTGATTTTAGGGTTAAAAGTTTAGTTTGCGGGAATAAGAATCGAGGGGAAATGATTGAGCCCAACTCAACGAAATAACCCCCGTTTTCAAGAGATTACATAGTTCTATCAACATCCTGCTAAAGAGGGTGTGAATAACCGTGTAGATCTTTGAATTCACACAAAACCAACGCGTATATCACGCGCCATACATATTGTCTGAGGATACGAAAATGATGAACGCCAAAGCCGACAAGTTAGCCAACTACACCGTTATCGCTCGGCTCGATGATGCGATTCCTCTCAACACTCCTGAGTGGGTCACTACTGAGCGTTTGCTCAATCAAGTAAGTGAATTCATTCCGATGTCTATGCTCAACACACTGACAGAAGCCATTATTGCTTATGCCGATGACCAGGCTCGCCGCGGCTATTTGCTGGGACAAGAAGACCTGGTGCGCGAACTGAAACACAAAGCGGCCAAAATCGCTTAGTCAAATAAGACTGATACCATATTTAGTTCAAGTTTTTAGTTCACGTAATTGAGCGGATTTTTGGGAATGCCCTGCTCACGCACTTCAAAGTGCAGGTGAGGACCGGTCGAGAAGCCAGTGGTGCCTTCATAACCGATAACATCTCCCTTTGAGACGTTGCTACCTTTTGCCACTGCAATCTGTGCAAGGTGGGCATACAAAGTGGACATGCCATTACCATGGCTTACAATCACCACTTTGCCGTAACCGCCGTACCAGCCGGTGTAAAGTACATGGCCCGAATCAGCCGATCGAATAGGTGAACGTCTGGGACCTGCTATATCGACACCTGTGTGAAACTTTCTGCTTCTGAAAATTGGATGTTTACGCCAGCCGAAAGGCGATGTGATTTTTGCCCTTAAAGGCATAGCCAGAGTGCCGGTGCCTCTGGTGACAGG
>CAZEQP010000498.1:0-3542 GCA_964514345.1 uncultured Candidatus Obscuribacterales bacterium | reverse complement strand
ATCAAGACAAAGCAGTCATAATCATTCCCGCCCGATACGCTTCCACGCGTTTTCCTGGCAAACCTCTTTGCAAAATTGCCGGAAAGCCAATGATCGAGCATGTCTACCAGAGAGCGAAAGGCTCCAAACTGGCTAGTGAAGTGCTTGTTGCCACTGACGATGAGCGTATCGCAAAAACAGTCGAAGAATTCGGCGGCAAATTCATCATGACCCGAGGCGACCACTCAACTGGCACTGACCGTCTGGCTGAAGTGGCTGAAAAAATGCCTGATATCGAAGTAATCGTCAATGTCCAAGGCGACGAGCCGTTGATAGATCCCAAAAACATAGACAAAGCAATCGAGCCCGTTTTAAACAATGCCGATGTCAAGATGTCTACTCTGGCTTACGAGCTGGCTAAACCGGAAGAAATGGAAAGTCCGCAAATAGTCAAGGTGGTGCTGGATAACCAGGGATTTGCCCTCTATTTTTCACGTGCGGCTATTCCTTTTTATAGGGATACCCCAACGTCCAGGGATACCCCAACGTCTGGGGATAACCAGGGTGACGGGCTCAGCCGATTGGGACATACTGGCTTATATGTGTACAGACGTCAGTGTTTGCTCGATATTGCCAAAATGCCTGTAGCCGAACTGGAGAAAGCCGAACAATTGGAACAATTGCGAGCCCTTGCAAACGGCGTCAAAATCAAAGTTATGATTGCACCACGCAGCGCACCGGCTGTGGATGTGCCGTCAGATGTGCATAAAATCGAGTCGATTCTGGCTGAATTAGGAGCGGTTCTTTCATGAACAACAGAACAAAATCAATTGTTTTTTCATTCATTCTGGCAGGCACAGTGCTTGTCCCGGCCCAGGCGGCTCCTTTCAAACACGGCGACTCGCGCCTGCCGCGCTATTCTCCAGCCGGCGTGATTAAAAGTCTGACTCCGGCAGCCACAATGGATCCCAAAAATGTGCCTGATTTTGCTGCCGCCCCCGTGCAGGGACAGCCGCTTTCGGTGGGCGCGCCGGGAGTGGGAACCACATTGCGAGCTGATCTTTCATCTTCCACAGTGCCTGTTTCCACACGTTTTAAATTGGTGTTGGAGAGCGCAGTAGATGCGCGCACAAGTCAACCGGGAGATATTTTTGAAGCCCATGTCAAAGACGATATGTATCTTGGCACCACTTTGTTATTGCCCCGCGGGACTCTGGTGCGCGGAAGAGTGGCTAATGTAATCAAACCCCGGCTGTTGAGCCGGGCAGCAAAAATCGGTCTGAGGCTGGAGCAAATGGTCACACCGGCAGGAGACGTCACTCCGCTTGATGCCATGCTCGAATTCAAAAAAGGCATGACCAACAAAAAAGGAGAACTGGATCCCGGCACCAATTTTGGTACCAGAGTAGAGAAAAATGTCAGAAGCGTAACCGGTCTGAATGAAGACGGCAAAAACAACAACGCTTTGCTGGCGGCAAATATCGCCACTCTTGGAGCTCCGGCTGTCGCCACCGCCATAGGCAGCTCGGCCATTGCTTTGTTTTCGCAAGGAGACAATGTCAGCCTGGCCCCCGGGCAAGAGCTTGAGCTTTTACTGACCAATGATCTGGGCATTCAACTAAATTAGACTAATCTGGTCAGGTAATAAACGCAGATTACAAAAAATACTGCCACCGTCTTGATGCAAGTGATGGCAAAAATGTCTCGGTAAGATGATTTGTGAGTCAAGCCGGTGACGGCAAGAATAGTAATCACTGCCCCATTGTGGGGCAGCGTGTCCATTCCGCCTGAAGCCATTGCCGCCACTCGATGCATCACCTCAAGAGGGATGCCCGCCTGGTTGGCTGCGTTGATGAAGTCGCCAGCCATCGCCGCAAGGGCAATGCTCATACCGCCTGATGCCGAGCCTGTTATGGCGGCAAGGGTTGTTACTGTGAAAGCTTCGTTGAATAGCGGATCCGGAATTGATTTCAATGCGTGTTCGATCAGCAAAAAGCCGGGCATCAATGCCACTACCGCGCCAAATCCATACTCTGAGGCGGTATTGAGACTGGCTAGAAGAGCACCGGCAATAGCCGTTTTGCTTCCCTCGGCAAAACGCTGGCTAATTTGTTTGAAGGCGAATATAACTATAAGCAAAATTCCAAGTAACAAAGCTCCTTCCACCGCCCAAATGGCGTTGATGGACGAAATGTCGGTGACGAGCGGTTTTGCCTGGCTGGGTAATTGTATCGTGTGAGAAGTGCCGTAAAACTGAGGAATCAAACGACTGAATACCTGATTCATCAGACCAACCGTAAGCAAAGGCAAAATGGCGATGAAAGGTGGAGCCAGTTTTTCGTCGTCATACTGCTCCGGCTCATTTATCAGATTTTCGCCGTAGCCTTCACCGGCGGTGGCAGCTTGTTTGCGGCGCCAGTTCAGATAAATGAAACCGCATGTAAAAATAAACACGGCACCGATACAACCAAGCCAGGGCGCAGCCGCGGTTGTGGTGTGGAAAAATGTTGTGGGAATAATATTCTGAATTTGAGGAGTGCCCGGCAGGGCGTCCATAGTAAAAGTGAGTGAGCCCAGGGCGATAGTCCCCGGTATCAGGCGCTTGGGAATTTTGCTGGCTTTAAATAATTCGGCGGCAAATGGATAAACCGCAAACACCACCACGAAAATAGAAACGCCGCCATAAGTCAAAAGAGCGCTGACCAGAATAATTGAAAGCATGGCACGCTCGGTGCCCAGAATTTTGATCACAGCTGCCACAATTGATTTTGAAAATCCGGACAATTCAATCATTTTGCCGAATATCGCACCAAGCAAAAAAACCGGAAAATAAAGGCGCAGAAAAGTCACCAGCTTTTCCATAAAAACCCCGCTAAAGAGAGGCGGAACCAGCGCAGGATCTGTGAAAATTACTGTCAAAAGTGCGCACACGGGCGCGAAAAGAATGACGCTATAGCCACGATAAGCTACAAACATAAGAAGGCACAAAGCGCCTAGAACAATGAGAAAACTCATTTTTTCGCTTTCATTTTTTGTTTGACTGCAAGAAGATTATTTTGATAATCCTTGTTTGCAGGATCAAGCCTGGTGGCACGAGTAAACTCGTCCATTGCATCTTCAAGATAATCGCGCTTCAGAAAAAGCACTCCCAGATTGTTGTGCACTTTGGCATTTCTGGGATCAAGCTTGAGACATACGCGCAATTCTTTGATGGCTTCTCGCAAATTGCCCTGGTCCATCAGAACATTGGCTAAATTGTAGTGGGCTTCCAGCGAATAATAGTTGACGGCAATAGCTTTGCGATAGTGCTTTTCAGCTTCTTCGTACTCTTCCTCGGCTCTATATATGGTGCCGACATTAATATTGGCGTGCACATCGTCCGGTTTGTAGACCAGATATTCTTTGAAGCGAGTAATAGCTTCTTTATTCCTGCCTTGCGCCTGCAGGCACATGGCGCCAAGATGGCGGGCGGTCCAGTTGTTTTTGTCGTAAGTCAAACACTTATTCACTTCTTGCAAAGCCAGTGTGAAGTGTCCTTTTTTCATCAACAATTTCACCCGATT
>CAZEQP010000497.1:0-3543 GCA_964514345.1 uncultured Candidatus Obscuribacterales bacterium | reverse complement strand
TTCAAATCAGAGGAATTGTCTGCTTGACGTGGAACAATTTATTGGTGCAGGTCAAGTAAAATTGGAAACCGCATGTCGTTTGCAGTTCACTGACAAAAACATTTTGATGCAAAAATTTTCCGCTTGATGAAAAATTGTCCGCCAGATGAATTCTTAAAACGCTTTCCTGCAAGTCTGCATTCTGTCATTTTTACTGAGCCATCGCCGGCACTACCGGACGACTGCAAGAGATTCCTTGCAGATTTCGGCTTGCCCCGCAAACTGACAATTTATTGCTATAACGACATGACATTGACTTTCACAGGCAAAGCAGCTCCACTGTCTGAAATCTGGGAGCGTGATTTGAAGCGTGGTTTTTACATGGGTGAGATGCCACCGGACTGGACTCGATTCTTTCACCTTGCGGATCAAGAATACACTCAAGGCGGCGGTTGGATTTGTATTGAGGAAGGCAGCGGAAAATTGTTCGTGATCGATTCTGATCAAACAGATCCTGTTTATTTGCTCAACTCAAGTGTGCACAACTTTTATACAACCCTTGCATATTTTCTTGATTGGACCGAAAAGAGTGGTGGCAGTCTGAAGGAAATTGAAAGACTATATGAAAATATTCGCAATCAAGACTGTATTTCTGTAGAAGAGCTTGAGCCATTCTGGATCAATTTTATTGAGGCGACGCTGGATTGTTCAGAATTACTTCGTATTAAGTTGGAATGATACCTAAGAGACTAGAGCCGCTCATTCGCCAAAAACTTTTGGATATCCTCTTCTTCCATATGGCCTGACTTAACAAGCTCATGATATAAGGCTTTAGCTTTGTCAGGATCTTTTGCAAGTCCTCTTCCGGTTTTATATCTTCTAGCCAAATTATATTTGGCGTATGGACAGCCATTCTTTGCAGCTTTCAAAACCCATTCTATCCCTTTTGCATCGTCTTGTTCTACTCCCAATCCAATGCAATACAAAAATCCAATTTGGTTCATTGCGTGTGGATTGCCTTTGCTCGCAGCTGACTTCAACCACACTAGTGCTTTGGGATAGTCAATTGAAACACCTTTGCCGTCACAATACATTCTTCCTACCTTGTATTCCCCTTCATCGCAGCCGTGTAGCCTGGCTAACTTCATAAGTGATTCTGCTTTTATGGGATCTTTCGGTCCTCCTATGCCTTCTTTATACATGATGGCTAGTACGCATTCAGCATTGCCGTTTCCATGGCTTGCGCTCATTCCAAAATATTTGCGCGCCAGAAGATAATTGGATGCTATTTGAGTTCCCCATAAATAGTGTTCGGCCAGACAATTCTGTGCTTCAATGTCACCAAGTTCAGATGATTTTTTATGCAATTCAATAGATCTATTAAGATCTTTGGCGCCACCACTTTCACCTTCCATAATAGAAGCTAAATGGTGCATTGGTGCAGCACGGTCATGAGAAGCTGAGATTTCATACCAGTAGCGAGCTTTCTTGTAATCTCTTTTTGAATATGAGCCGAAATAATAAATATCTCCCAAAGTTTCGGCAGATTCGATCACTCCCTTTTTAGCTGAATCTTCAAGCAGAGATTTTGCAAACTTGAAATTTTTAGGAACACCTTTGCCGGTTAAGTAGCGCTTCGCCAGATAGTGTTTCGCCCAGGGATAACCTCTATTTTCTGCTTTTAAATACATTCTCAATGCTCTATTCGGATTTCTTTCTACGAATTTCCCATCCATATAAAATTCAGCCAGTTCGCATGTAGCTCTTCCATTGCCGTCGGCTGATGCTTTTTTCAGCCAATAGATTGCTTTGGAATTATCTTTCGGCACTCCTTTTCCTTCTAGATATAATCCAGCAATTCCACTTTCTCCTGCAGCACAACCATGTATTCTGGCTAATTGCATAATGGTTTTAGACTTGTGCAAGTCTTTTGGAACTCCAAGACCAATTTCATAGAGAAATGCCAGTAAACATTCAGCATTGCCGTTTCCATTTTTGACACCGGCCTCTAAATATTTGATAGCGCGCTTAAAATCTTGCTTGGTGTTGTATCCCCAAATAGACACTAGCCCAGTGAGATACTGTGCATCTCCATATCCTTTGTCAGCTGATTTTTCCAAAAGGAAAGCAGCCCTTTTCATATCTACAGGTCCAGCAAGTCCCTCATCGCTGAAATAGGAGAGGTCGAGCATAGCAGCAGGGTCTCCAGCGGCTGAGGCTTCCTCTAAAAATTGTCTTGCTTTGTAGTAATCTCTAGAAACCCCGGGCGCTCTCAAGTACAGGTTCCCCAACATGCCTGCTGCTTTTGCATTGCCACCATCGGCAAGCGGCTTTAGTATTCGCTCGGCCTCTGCGTAGTATTTAAAGTCGATGAAGTTTTTGGCCTTAACAAGTTCTTTTGCTTCATCAGCAAAAGCTGGAAGCGCGCAAAAACCAAATGTCAAAGCAATTACAAGCGACAAATCTCGGAAATTTATCATTTCTGTCTGGTTTTGACAGAATTTGTTTTCCTTGTACTCTTTGGTTTTGCACCATGAACATTTTTCTTTCCTGCTCCCGCTTCGTAATAAGCAAGAAGAAAATCCACTAATTCACCCTGACTGCATGTCTTTTCCTGTGCTAATTCGACTATGGTCTTTTTTGTTCTCGGCTTAACTCGAACAGTGAAAGACGACAATGACTTTGCAGGTCTTCCAGGAGATTCATACCTACCTGAAAATCTTCCTTCCAGATACTCTCTGTAAGCATCTTCCACGTGATGGTCGAAATGTTCCCAGGCTGACTTTTCTGTTTTAGCGGCCCCAATGCAACCAGGAAGAAGAGGCGACTCGAAAACGAAAAAGCCATCCTCCTTCTTTAAGACCACAGTTTTCTTAATCGCGGTTTTGTTCATTCGGACCCCATTTTAGAATGGCTTCGTTTCGGTCATTGCCGCCATACGACAATATCCTTAAATGATAATATATGCAGGCGCAAATAGCTATATATGCATGCAAATATTATTCACCTGCCCGCACAAAGATCTTAGCCATCCAGACGCTGAAACGCACGCGTTTAGACGATCAGACAGGCAAGGTCTCGCCGGTTTGATTTTTTCAACTGTAAAGGCCACCGAACTCAAAGTCCTAAATGGATTGCAAAAAGTCGAATATATGGGAGGACATATAAAAAAGTGGTCAAAAATATATGGGAGGACATATAATCGCCGCTTTTACTAGTGCAAATGTCGGTTTCGACACATATTTTGGATTTTTCAGTCGGTTTTTGCAGCTACAGGAAGTGCCCGAAAACAACACAAAGGAGCTAACAACAAAAAGGAACACCCCACAAAAGTGGGGTGCTTCTTTCGAATGTTCAGGTTTTGGATTTTCGAAGACTACGCTTTCGCTGGAGTCTTCAGACTTTCTGCGACAAGCTTAGCCACTTCTTTTGGTGTCATGGCTACTTTGATGCCGCATTTTTCAAAAGTCTTGATCTTAGAATCGGCTGTGCCTTTGCCACCGGAAATGATGGCGCCGGCGTGGCCCATTCTTTTTCCGGGAGGGGCGGTGACACCAGCGATGA
>CAZEQP010000496.1:0-3545 GCA_964514345.1 uncultured Candidatus Obscuribacterales bacterium | reverse complement strand
TAAATCCCTGGGGGTCTCTGCGAGCGGCATCCAAAAAATTCAAATCGTCGAAAGTAATGTACCTCGGAGCCGATGCACCAGAAAAAAGTCTTTGTATCAAGGTACTTTTCCCTGACTGCCGGGCACCATTAATCATGACGACCGGTGTGTCGCCTGCGGCATCAAGGAGCTTTGAAACTAGATTTCTAGGCAGCAGCATATTGGTATATTATAACATGTTTCTCGGATTTTGTGATCTTAGCTATCATTTTCCGTGATCAACAATTTGACCGCAAATACGTTTTATCCAGTATGTTAGAATATATCTAAGATACCGGATAGATATTTTGCCAAAGCTCAGCCCATTCAAGTTGCATAAAATAATCGGACGAGAAGAGTTCGATTACCCGCAGCTGGTTTCTAGCCTGTCCGACTATAGCGCAGTCAATCAAAAAATCAACGAACTACTGAAATCAGAAGACATTTTAAGAGTAAAAAAGGGGCTTTATGTTTTCGGTCCCGAGTATCGCCAGAACCCAATCTGCAAAGAAAGCCTCGCCAATTTGATTTATGGTCCCTCTTGCATTTCGCTTGAGTATGCATTGTCTTTCCACGGATTGATTCCGGAACGAGTTGAAACTATTACAAGCGTCACGCCCAAAAGAGATAAGGAATTTAATACACCGCTTGGACGATTCACTTATCGATATCTTGCAGCAGACAAATATCCCCACGAGATTGAGCTGCACTGGATCGACTCACATCATCCAATTTTAATTGCCTCGCCCGAAAAAGCACTTTGCGATTATTTCGTTCTAAATAAAGTTCCTACTCTACAAAATCAAAATGCTGCAAAAGCTTTTCTGGAAGAAGATTTGCGCATAGATCAAGATTATTGGGATCGATTTGACTTAAAGAAACTTCTTCGCCTGAACGCTTATTACAAGAGCAAAAACATTGATCTTATTGCGGAGATTCTATGAATCCTGCAACCAAATCCATTCTTGAAAGGTATCAGTGCCAGACTCGCTCGGACTATGAAAACGCGCTCAAAGAGATTATTCAGGAGATTGCACTGCTGGGCTTGTGGCGATCTAAATTTTTTGAACATGCCGCCTTCTATGGTGGCACCGCACTGCGTATTCTTTATGGACTAGACCGATTCTCAGAAGACCTGGATTTTTCTTTGTTCAATTTGAACGATATGTTCAAGTTAGAGCCTTATCTCAACGCAATAGAAGAAGAGCTAACCAGCATGGATTTCGACGTAGAAATAACAGCAAAACCAAAAGCGGTTAAGACCAGTATAGACTCGGCTTTCATAAAAGCAGACACAAAAGAACATCTACTGAAAATTGAAGTTCCAGACGAAATATCAAAACTGATTGGTAAAAACGACAAGCTGAAAATAAAATTGGAGATTGATACAAATCCGCCAGGTGGCTTTGAAACCGAGGCAAAAACTCTTTTGCTTCCGATTCCTTTTTCTGTCAGAACTTACAAACTGCCAGATCTATTCGCTGGAAAAATTCATGCAATTCTGCAAAGACCCTGGAAGACTGGACGCGTAAAAGGTCGCGACTATTATGATTTTGTCTGGTATATTGGTCGAGACATTCCTTTTCGATTAAGTCATCTTGAGCAAAGAATGCGCCAAACTGGCGGGTGGAAATCGGGCAAAGAACTCAGCAAACTGGATGTTAGAAACTTGCTGAAAGAAAAATTCTCAAGTGTCGATATCGAATCAGCAAAAAGAGATGTGCTTCCATTCGTCAAAAATCCGACTTCTGTGAAGCTTTGGAACGAAGAATTTTTCCTTTCACTGTTAGACAGAATTCAAGTTTGTTAGAGCCGAATCTCTCCGTCCTTGTGCTCTTGCAAACACAAAAGTTTTTGACGACAGTTTTCAGGGATGTTTTACTGTCGTTTTAAGCCGCATGAAAAAAAAGAAGCCATAGATCTGTGTTAGAAATTGGCCACAAGCGCTTCGAGCATCCTACTTACATTCATTCAATTCCCAATTGAATATCGAATAGACCACGCGGGAAACGCTAGCCGGAACAACTTCCGGAAAGTTTTTCTTCAGATAGCCAATTACTATTTCGTCATCGCTTGGTGGCGGATTTTTTTTGTTCAACTGTGCCGCTTCGCTAAAATCCAGGGGAAACCATTTAAATATCTGGCTTACACGAATAACTTTTCTTTGCGGATCTATAGTAAGACATTCAGCACGCGATAAAAAATTGTCTTGCGCTTCTTCCAATTGCTCGTTCAATTTCAGCGCCACAAATGAACTCGCAGGAAGATGCGGTTCTCCCTTTGCAGGCGCCACAACTGCAAAGTGCACACGTGGATCTTTTACTGCGAATTCTCTTCTGATGATACCGTGTTCAATATCATATAAAGTCCGGGTTTTACCTAGAACTTCGAATTTTTCTTTTTCAAAAAAGTTATCCAGTTGTTGCACACTATTTGCCGGATTGTGTTTGTTGACTTGTTTTATCGGATAATTCTGCAATACAGCTTTAATTGCGCAAGCGTTATAAGCATTTATCCAGAAGGCTTTCTTTTGTTCCTGGTTGAATTTTTCGTAGTCTTTCTCAGAAAGTTCAGACAAAGTCTTTAGATACTGTTCCAGAGTCTTTGTGTCTTTCATCCAGGCTGCGTATCTGACCAGACCCTTTTCTGTTTTCTCATTGCAAACATACTTGCTAAGACATTTACTGAACAAAGCATGACTTTGATCAAATGCATGGACAGCTTGCCCGCTTCCAATCAACAGAGCAAGTGCAAAAGAAAAAATTACTTTCATTACATTGCTGCCTGTTTGTGCAGTTTTTCCAACAGTTTTGTAATGGCAGAGGCTTCATAAGCCGGCGCCGAACAACGTCCTTCGCCGCAGGTGAAAGCTGCCGCTCTTTCCATCGTCGGAAGTTCTGTATCCGAATTGGGCAGCGGACCTTCTTTTGCGTCGTACCATTCTATGCGTTTATAAACCACCGGACTATTGAGCGCAGCCATGAATAATTGCTCTGCCGCCTCGTCACCTTTGGCTCCGACGATTGTTACGTGGTCGGGGGCTTTGGCTAATTCACGATCCGCCATTAAAATGCCGGCTACAAGAATTTTGCGCTTGCGTGCAATCTGCGGGGTGGCAAGATAACGCATGGCTTCTGTGGCTTGAGTTTTGTAATTCTTGTTGCCTGAGTAGTGATACAACAGATTGAAAAATCTAGCTACACGCACATTTTCTTCCATCACTGGAGCAAATTCGAGGGCGCCTGATCCTTTGGCACTGACAAATCCGGCTGAATTTTTTGCAGGTGCGAAATTCTTTTCTATGAAATTACCGGCACCTTCTGCCAGTTTGAACCATTTGCGGTCACCGGTGGCTTCGTACAAAGCAAGACAGGCTCTGCCCATTGAAAGTGTGTCGCCCAGATAAAAGCCTTTGTCTTTTTCGGGTGCGTCGTGGCTGAATCCGCCGCCATCAATAGATCTATTTGCCACAATCCAGTCGGCCGCTTTTTTGGCGTACATAAGATAAGCGGGGTCGCGACCTGCTT
>CAZEQP010000495.1:0-3551 GCA_964514345.1 uncultured Candidatus Obscuribacterales bacterium | reverse complement strand
ACTTGCGCAAAAGTCACTGACCACACCTGAATCTAAATCTCCTCGAAAAGACAGTATTGTGAGAGGCAGTCTCCTCACAAAGCCAAAAGAAAATCCTGAATCTGCACCTCTGTCCAAACCAGTAAAAGTGGTCGAGCCAAAAATCTCTTATGTTAGCGAGGACCATCCTGCTTATACCGACGAACAGAGGGACAAAAGAATTTCCAATCTAATCGGCAAACCTTGCTGCTGGCGAAATATTTTTGACGCTAACACTCAGTCCACAAATATTTTGGAAGAGTCAATTGTTGATCCCAATATTGTCGACTTGATCGAAAACAAACCCTTCAGGGAACAGAAGCATAAATGAAAGTTGCCTTGACTCTAGGATTTTTACTTTTGCCATTTCTGCTGACGCACGCAGCTTTCGCCGACACATCCGATACTGATAAGAATCAGCGCCTGACAAAACTTTTTGGACAACAATGCAATTGGAAAGAAGTGGGAGATTTCGGTCCAGTCCCAACAACTCACTACAAAATCAGCGAGTACAATATAGACCCCAGCATGATTCCTATTGCTGGCGGCGGCAGAACAATCAGGCAATTTTATCCAGAGAATTTTCTACCTGTCACTTTGATTTTTCTATTGCTGGGTGGATTGATAGTTCTAATGAAGACCAGACGAATCTGACTCAAAAATTCTCGAACACAGTAGAGCTCTTTTTTTCACACGCCAACGATTGTTAGCGTTATGCATCGATATCTAACTATATCGTTAGATATTGTCATAGGAACGCAAACATTCGTTGGAGGCACTTCAATTCAACTACCCTCAGTTCTTTGTCCTGAAAATTTAATCCCTACGACGCGGAAACCGCAAATAAATTTGAAGACACACAGCCTTCACTTCTTCGGCGCAACAAACGAACTGTCCGGCAACAACATTTGTTTCACTAAGGCTGGTATCTGACGCGGCTGAGTAGACGGCAGAGCCAGTGAAACGTCATCACCGTCCCACTGACTTTTAAGAACAGGTGTCTGTCTTTGCCCATCATCTTCCTGCACTTCGTTATTGACTTTGGTGCGCAAGATTTCGAAGGCATCTTTCAACCTTGTGTTGGAACCTCTGGCGGTTAGACCTTCCATCAGCATTTTTGTGAAAACACCGTTTTGATATCTTTTAGATTCGTAAGATCTTTCTGAAGCTTCACTTGAACAAATAACCAGCTGCCCCTGTCCCATCAACTGGCTGGCATCAAAATTAGCGGCAGCATCCATGGCTTTGGCATTGGCATCAGCGCCGCCTGAATGACAGGCATCAAGAATGACTACCACTCTGTTTGTCCGCACTCTGTTTTTAATTAGCTTCATCAGATCTTGAAGGTCTATGCCGCTTGCAAACAGATTTGTCTTTTCAGTATCGTAGGCAACAAAGTAATTATTTCCGCCGATATCATCTGCGCTTGAAGGACTTCCGTGCGATGAAAAATAAATGACCACCAGGTCATCTTCCTGCGCCACACGTGGTAAAAATTTCTCTCCCAACTCGGATATGATACGCATGCGAGTTGCGTCTTTATTTACCAGAAGACGCACGTGATCCGGCGAGAAGTTGGCTTTCTTGACCAGAAAATCTCTGAAATCGCGCGCGTCTTTGGCTGAATATTTCAATTTTGGAATAGTTCCGTCTTTGAAATCACTCACACCAATAACCAGCGCCCATTTATCTTTTACCGGTTTATTGATATCACCGCTAGTAGTGCCTGAAGCGGATGAAGGGGCGGTGGTGGTGATGGAGCCCCCGCCCAGAAAAGAAGACAAATCGCCCCATTCGGATGAAAGACTCTTGGCATTGCTTGCATCAGTTGAAGCTAAAGAGCCTTTATTCATACGAGCATTAGCCAGACTGCGTGCCGATGTGAGCATGGCCTTACTGATCGAATTTAAATTGGCTCCCCCCAGATCCAGCGCTTTTTGCGCCATCTGAGAAGCTTCGCCTGATTTACCCAGAAGAATTTGAGCTAGCGCGGCATATGCTTGCGATTCTATATATTGTTGTTTTTCATCGTCATTAGCCATACTGTACAGACTGTCGGCTGATTGGAGATCAGAATTAGCTTTGTTGAAATCGCTCAGACGCGCATGAGCAAGCGCTCTCAATGCGTACATGTTGGGTGTGGGATTGCCTTTTGAAATTGCAGTGTTCAAGTCTTGTAATGCAGGCTCCGGCAATTTCATTTTCATATTTATTTCGGCTCTCTCAAAACGAGCAACCGGATTATCATCCAGCTCTATAGATTTGGAAAAGTCTTCCAGAGCACCTTTATAGTCAGGGATATAAACTTTGCAACGGGCTCTTTCAAGCAATGTGACAGGATCATTGGGCGCTGCCTGAAGTGATTTGGAAAGATCTTCCACTGCTGCCTTAAACTGATCGCGGCGCTTGTTTGCCAGTCCTCGATTATATAGAACATTGGCGTCATTAGGAACTTTTGCCAGTGATTTGTCAAAATCTTGAATGGCTTTATCGTATTGACCATTGTTGAGAAAAAAGTTTCCGCGCTCAGTGTAATTTGCCGCCGATGAATCAAGGCTGATTGATTTGTCAAAATCACGCGTGGCACTGTCCAGATCACCCTGGGCAGAATAAACCAGTCCCCGCACAATATAAGCCCTGGCGTCGCTTCCAGCCATTTGCACAGCTTTATTTGCGTCGCTCAGAGCTGGCGAACGGTTTGATTCCACTCCTGAATCAAGATAGGCTCTCGCTCTTTCAATATAACCGGCAGTATAATCCGGCTTTAACTCCACGACCTGGCTGAAGTCGGCTATGGCGTTATCATATTGACCCAGACTGTGATAGGAAAGTCCGCGATTATAATAAACCAGATGACTTTCGGGATCGCTGGGAGCCAGCTCCAGATAACGAGAATAATCGGTGATAGCTTCTTTGTTCTGCCCGTTTTGCCTGTATGCTTGAGCCCGATTATAAACAGACGGGGCATCGTCCGAATTTTGATCTATAGCCCTTTTCAATGATTCTATCGCCTGAGTATAATTGCCTTTATTAAGCTGCTCCGCTCCTTTTTCAGCATAAGACTGCTGGGCAAAAGCGGGAGTCAGATTCAGACTGGTTGCCAGAATTACTAAAGATATCGCAGTGACTTTCAATTTTTTATTCACTGATGGTAATACCATGCTTTTTGAACTCCTCACGAAATTCCGCTTTTACTTTGGCACCGTTTTTTATGCCTTGATTGACTATTTCACCGGCTTTTGCCCACTGCTCTTTACCGGCAAGATAGTCGGCATAAATCAAATAGGCGTCTGTGAACTTGGGACAATTTAAAATCGACTGTTGCAATAATATCGGTATTTCCATATTGTCTTTATTCTGTAAATTCAGAGCAGTTGCCAGGTTGCAATAAATAGGACCGAATTTCTTTTCGTATTTAAGGGCTTCGCGATAAAAAATAATGGCGTCTTCCAATTGATTTTTACAACTGCTCAAATATGCTACACCGAAATAGCCGGGCGCATAGGACCTGTCGGCTTTAATAGCCTGAAAAA
>CAZEQP010000494.1:0-3554 GCA_964514345.1 uncultured Candidatus Obscuribacterales bacterium | reverse complement strand
TGAGAAATGCCGATTTTTTCTCTTTGAGCCCTGATGGCTTTGCCAATTGCTCCAAGTAATGCTTGTGAATCTGCCATAAACCTAGCCCACGCTTATGCATCTTTTAAACTACTGCCAATTCTACACTTTTAAGTAACCACGGCATATATTCACCTTCATTAATGTTTGAAAACCAGGAATCATCGCCCAGCGAGACTTTGAAAGTCAAACTAAAGTTTTAACCTGACTTGCACCCTATGGAATACAATTCACTTGCACTCAAAAGCCTGGTGTAGTATATTGAATACAGTACCCGGCAAGGCGTGGGCTTGCCGAATAAGTAATCAACTTACAGCCACTAGGGCAAAAATTTGCAACGCGGCTAAACCCCATATCGCAAATATTCACCACCGGCGACACTACTACAAGTAAAGTCGGTGTTTGATATGTCAGGATATATCTGTGTTTGTCTGAACTCCTCACTGGACCTGATTTTCATAAGCATCAAGTGAAATTTTTCGAGCTATAGACAAAGTATGAACAACAATGCAGACCCTTTTAAAACCGACCACTCATCCCTTACCGAAGTGGTAACCCGTCTGCGAGAAGAAGAAGGAATGACTCAAAAAGCTCTGGCGCAGAAAATCGGTTGTTCAGAAACGTCAATCGAAAAATTTGAAAAAGGAGAGAATTTCAGTTTGATTCTTTTATATCAAATTTGCAACGGCTTAAATATTTCATTTATGGACCTGCTCAGAAATTCAGCGAACCTTCACGACGAATGAATATGAAAACCAGCATCACATCAATAATCGCCACGATTTTACTAACAAACTTATATTTGCTCGCACTCCCCGCTCAATGCGCCGAATCCAAGAAAAAAACAGTGGCGCTGGTTCTGGGCGGTGGCGGAGCACGTGGAGCCGCTCACATTGGCGTTTTAAAAGTACTGGAAGAAAACGGACTGCGTCCTGACATTGTAGTAGGAACTAGTATGGGAGCCATTGTAGGTGGACTTTATGCCGCCGGAGTGCCAATCGACAAACTGGAAAAAGTCACGCAGGACGGTTCAATCAAAAGAGCTTTCAGACCTATACCAGTGCCCTTGCAAATATGCAAAAAAGCGGCCAACAAATTATTTTTCTGGCGCGAACCTTCTTGCTCCGGCTTTTATTCAGGTGTTTCACTGGCTAAATTCATCAATAAGACTGCCGGTGATGAACACAATAAGATAGAAACCTTTCCAATAAAGTATGCAGCTGTGGTAGTGGATTTACGCGACGCCAAAGCTTACCGTCTTGAAAAAGGTGATTTGGGAATGGCTGCCCGAGCCAGTGCATCCTTGCCGCCACTATTTTCTCCTGTTTGCCAGGATGGTCATGCCTATGCCGACGGCGGCATCAGAGCCAATGTGCCTGTAATTCCGGCGCGTGAAATGGGAGCCGACTATATTATCGCAGTCAATGTAGACGAAATGATAAAACCTATTGACGAAAACGTTTTGTACACATATAACGGTCTCACCAACAGAATGACATCGATAGTAATAACAGCCCGTGATGAGCCGGTTATGAAACAAGCAGACGTAGTTATTCAACCTGATGTAGCCGGAATTCCCATTATATCGGTAGCAAACCAGGACTACTCGGCGGCAATGGATGCCGGTGAAAAAACAGCCAGAAAAATGCTGCCCGAAATAAAGAAAATCTTTGCCTTGCGTGACGGCAATGGCAGCACAATACAGCTGGGCACAAAGCCTGAATAAAATGAGACCTGTTTCTGTTTGTCTGGCCTTGCATCCTGAATTAATGCTGCCAATATCCAGACCGGTAGTCATGTGTTTTAAAATAATTTGACCACTATAAGGAGCCTCACATGCTGATCAAAAGACTACTGCCGCTTACGGCAATCATTCCCTTTTTGCATTTGTCACCGGCATGCGCGGATCAAATTATTTCAAGCGAACAAACAACCGTAACGACAGGTGTGGGAGTTCGCGGAGCCAATAAGTTCAATTTCAAATATCAAGAGCGGCTGAAAACATACGAACATCAAATTCAACTGGGACTGGAAAAAGGCTGGCTTTCAAAAGAAGATGCCGCCACATTTTCTACCCGTCTTGAAGCTCTCAAAATCGTGGAAGAAGATGCCAGAAAAAAAGGCTATCAAAGAGCAGACGTTGATGCTCTTGAATTGCAAGTAACCGCATTCAACAAAGACTTTACCGATGCCGGACAGAAGTCATCAAAATCCAAACCTGTATCCACACCAAAGCCGGTGGCTGAAAGCACCACTAAAACTGAAACAAAAACGACTCCGGCAAAAGCGCCTGTGAGTTCTAAAACTTCCACCGCAAAAACTGCCACCAATAAAAAAACTGCAGTAAAAAAAACAACTAAGTAATCAAACGGTTTTTTTGAGCGACTGATCCCACTCTCTTTTTTTGCTGGGGTCGTCAAGGATAAGGAATCCAGGCGGAAAACCTGACGAGTAAAGCCATTAGGTTTTTTTGACCCCTCTCACCCGGTTGATCGCCGCTTTGAATGGCGGCACACCAGACGAAAACAGCCTCTTTGGAGGCTGTTTCGTTTCTGTTCGAATTTGAAGGAGGGGTAGGAACAGAATTTAACTCCAGATACTTTGAACCTAAGAGAACAAATTGGCGTCTCGGGCTGAAGCCACAAACCAGTTTATCAGCCCGGGTGTAGCCAGTCCCAAAATTACAATTCCGATACCAATTGTGATGCGGGCAAAGCGGCTCACTTCCACTCCCATAATGGCTACCCGTCCTCTTAAGAAGAAGCCGTGCAGTGAAAGTAGTCCTCCGATAAACATGCCTGCCAGCTGAACCAGATTGGCAATGATATTGAGCAGAGCTTCCAGATTGGCCAGGTTGTTTACTCTGACCGTACCTGCCGTGTTCACACCCATAATTACTGTGGCGTCACTACCTTGCGGTCCGATGGTACCATTTGAGGCGCCTTGCAATTCAGGAGCATTCTGCAATTGAGGAGCGCTCTGTTCATCTAAAATGACTGCACAGCTCACAGGAGTGACAATTTTGTATTGCAAAGCAAGAATGGCGGCACGATCATACTTTTTCTGTTTGATCAAGCTTTCAATTGTTTTAGCCGCATTGAGCAAAACAAGTTCCTTCTCTTGCCTGCCTGAAAGCATGGTCGGTGTTTTGGGAAGTTGTTTGACAGTGTCGTATTGTGATTGAAAATCACGGCGGCCTGGCTGCCATTTGCAGAAGAAATCGGTCATGTTTGAGGTTAGATTATGACCTGCAAGAACCGGGAAAAATCCTGAAATTTCGCTGTGATTTTTGAAATATTCAAGTGTGTCTGTTTCACCTGAATCAAGCGATATTTCGTAAAAAGAAGGCTTGCTGGCAAAGGGCGACATTATATAAATGTCCGGATAAAGAGCCGGTTGGGCACCATGCACCCAGAGCACCACTCCGCCTTTGGCTTGCCCTGCCACTTCGGCTGCCCGCACCACTGCTTTCAAATTGTTCTGACCGCCTACAAATTCCACTTTGTCGAGCAAATTCAGGGCTGTAGCAAGAGGTG
>CAZEQP010000493.1:0-3556 GCA_964514345.1 uncultured Candidatus Obscuribacterales bacterium | reverse complement strand
AGCTTCTGGGCGGCGGACTTACATTCCTTTTCTATATTGTTTTCTGGACCCTGGCTTCTTTTCTTAAGTATTAGAATTCAGCGCTCTTAGGAGTTCTGGGGAAAGGAATAACGTCTCTGATATTCCCCATTCCAGTCACAAACTGCACAGTACGCTCAAGACCAAGACCGAAGCCGGCATGAGGCACAGTGCCGAAACGGCGCAAATCCAAATACCACCAGTATTCTTCCGGATTCAAACCGCTCTCCACCATGCGGCTCTCAAGCACATCTAGCCTTTCCTCACGCTGAGAGCCGCCAATTATTTCACCCACTCCTGGTACCAGTACGTCCATAGCGCGCACTGTCTTTTCATCCTCGTTGAGTTTCATATAAAAGGCTTTGATGCCCCGTGGATAGTCGTAGACTATGACCGGCTTTTTGAATACTTGTTCGGTGAGATAGCGTTCGTGTTCGGATTGTAAGTCGATTCCCCACTCGACGGGAAATTCGAATTTCTGATTTGATTTGAGCAGTTTGTCCACCGCTTCGGTGTATGTGAGTCTGACAAAATCTGATTCGACAATATGTGTGAGTGTGTCGATGACTGTTTTTTCGATGCGCTCGGCGAAGAATTTCATGTCTTCCTGGCAGTTGTTCAAAACATCTCTGAATATGTGTTTCAAAAATGCTTCAGCGCAATCCATATTTCCTTCCAGAGTGCAAAAAGCCATTTCGGGCTCCACCATCCAGAATTCGGCCAGGTGGCGGGAGGTGTTTGAATTTTCGGCTCTGAATGTGGGTCCGAATGTGTATATGTTTGTCAGGGCGGTGGCATAACATTCACCTTCAAGCTGACCGCTTACAGTCAAATTGGTGGCTTTGCCGAAGAAGTCTTCTTCGAAATTTATTTCACCGGATTTGGTGCCTTCTTTAAGCGGCGGATTGAGCATGTCCAGAGTGGTGACTTTGAACATCTGCCCTGCCCCTTCACAGTCGGAGCCTGTGATGATGGGTGTGTGGACATAGATGAAGCCGCGTTCTTGAAAGAAATTATGGATGGAGCGGCAGATTTCGTTACGCACTCGGGCGATTGCGCCGAATGTATTTGTGCGGGGGCGCAAATGAGCGATGGTGCGCAAAAATTCAAATGAAGTGCCTTTCTTTTGCAAAGGATAATTAGCCGGATCGCAATAACCAAGCACTTTTACACAGGTGGCTTTGACTTCGGTTGCCTGTCCTTTGCCGGGAGACTCGACAACTTCGCCTTCGACTTCAAGACTTGCACCGATACCGGCATTTAATAGTTCTGATTGATAATTGCTCAGTTCTGCCGGTGCCAGAACCTGGACACTTTTCATAGAAGTGCCGTCGTTTAATTCAAAAAATGAAAAGCCGGCTTTTGAATCGCGTCTTGTACGCACCCAGCCGTTCAGTTTCACTTTCTTGCCAATATGTTCGGCGCAGAGAGCTTCTTTGACCGAAAGTTTTTCCAGATTTGCGCAAGTGGTCATTTGCTGTTCCTTATATTTTGCGGATGAAATAAACGCCGTCTCTAACTGTGAGCAGAACCTTTTCTACTCGCTCATCGCAAGCGACATGGTCGTTGAACTGGGCGATGGCTTTGTCATCGTCAGTTTTAGGGTCGAGCACGGCGCCTGACCATAAAACATTGTCCACCAGGATAATGCCGCCCGACGGCATTTTGGGCAGAACGGCTTCATAATAGTTTTTGTAATTGCCTTTGTCTGCGTCAATGAAAACCAGATCGAACGGACCTTCCATCTTTTTCAAATTGGTCAGGGCGTCGCCTTCCACCACTTCTATTTTGGAGCCGTGTTCGCTCATTTCAAAATAGCGACGGGCTACTGCAAGAGACTTGGGATTGAGGTCCATTGTCCACAGTTTTCCGCCGCGGGGCAGGGCTTGTGCCATAGAAAGGGCGGAATAGCCTGTAAAAGTGCCGATTTCAAGCACATTTTTGGCTTTGCTTGTCAGTACCATGAGTTTTAAGAATTGACCTTCCACAGGTCCGGTGAGCATCTGTGGGTATTCCATGCTGGAATGAGTTTCGGTCATAAGTTGTTTCAAGAGGTTTGAGTGTTTTTCCGTTTTGGAAAGGGCGTATTCTTCAATACCTGGCTTGGTCAAAGTAAGCATGCAAACCATCCTTCTGGAAGAGGGTCCTAATTTAACCAAAAGAGGGGCTTTTTGCAACTTAAAGACGCTCTTAAAGGGAGAGGGATTCTAAGGTATACTTACAAAGGGATCCCTGTAATTTATTGATGAAACAGATTGTAGAAAAAGAAGGCGATTTTGCTCACGACTCCCACGGACTGAAAACCGGCATGAAGGGTGGGGGCTGGACTTCAGCGCGCATTGCCAAGGTCTCGGCCATAGTTTGTTTTGTCGCAATAGTCATTCCGGTCGGGCTCAGGCTTGCCAAGCAGTTTAAGCCTGTGACTCCCACTTCTGCTCATCAGGCAGTTTTGACTGTTTCATGCGCTCCGGTCCAGTATCAACAAATGGAAAAACATTTGCAAGTGTCAGGTACAGTCTGGGCCTGGGACCCTATAACCATCGGTTGTGAAGCCAGTGGTTTACGAGTCGAGTCTGTTAATGTCGACGAAGGACACTTTGTTAAGAAGGGGCAAGTGCTTGCCACTCTCAATTCAAGCCTGCTTGAAGCTCAGCTGGCTCAGCAAAAAGCTCAACTGGCCAAGGCTAAAGGGTCTCTAACCATAGCAATACAACCCAATCGACCAATGGATATCCAGCGTTTGACTGCTCGAGTGGAAGAAACTAAAGCGGTGGTCAAACAGGAAGAAGCAAATATTGCCCGAGTCAAAGCCGACCTTGACTATGCCCGCAGCACCACAAACCGTTACCGCGAACTGGGCAAAGTCGGTGCGGTCAGCCAGCAAGATCTGGAAAACAAAGAAAGCATTCAAAAAGCCAAAGAAGCAGAGCTGTCTAATTTTGAACAGCGACTGAGGGCGGCAACCTTTTCGCGAGATCAGGCGATTGAAAATTCTAAAATGGCTCATGAAGGTGGGCGCAAAGAAGATGTAGAAATTGCCCGAGCAAATGTTGCCGCCGAAGCTGCCGATGTCCAGCATACTGAGGCATTGTTGAAACAAACTCGTATCAAAGCTCCTTGCGACGGTTACATAGTCAGGCGCATGATTCATATCGGCGACACAGTCACTCAAAATGAAGACTGT
This sequence comes from uncultured Candidatus Obscuribacterales bacterium, assembly GCA_964514345.1. Classification (GTDB taxonomy): domain Bacteria; phylum Cyanobacteriota; class Vampirovibrionia; order Obscuribacterales; family Obscuribacteraceae; genus Aved-18. The sequence goes on along the minus strand of CAZEQP010000493.1, from coordinate 354 downwards.
TTTGAAATGGTGCGCGACAACCGCCTGGAAGTGCGGGCGCAGATTCCGGAGCCTGATTTGTGCAAAATCAAAGTGGGACAAAAAGTTGTTTTTACAAGTCATGCCTCGGAAAACGGGCAGAAAGTCACAGGCTCAGTGCGAGAGATAAGCCCGATGGTGAATCAGCAAACAAGGCTTGCCACCTGCCGGATTGATATTCCTTTTGATATTTATAAAACCTGGATGCCAGGCACATTTGTCGACGGTAAAGTAAATCTGGGCGAGCTGAAAGAGCTTGTGGTGCCTTCATCGGCAGTTTTAAGTCGAGACGGGCGCAGTGTTGTTTTTGTGTTTGAAAACAATAAAGTCTTTATG
>CAZEQP010000492.1:0-3573 GCA_964514345.1 uncultured Candidatus Obscuribacterales bacterium | reverse complement strand
AAAAGACTTTCACTTGAAAGACAAGTGCAATTGACTATAGGCTTGATACTTTTGGGCAGTTTCATCCTGGGGTGGACAGTCCATTTTGCCTGGTTTATCATCTCGGCTCTAATCGGATGCGGTCTTACTTTTGCCGGATTGACAGGCAATTGCGGTCTTGCAATTCTGCTTTCCAGGGCGCCGTGGAACAAAATGGAAACAGATTCTAAAGATCAATCTACATGCACAAGCAACTGAAAATAATTAAAAAGACGATATCGGAAAAGGGAGAGCATAAAGCTCTCCCTTCTCACGTTTCCCTGGGGTGGAAAACTTACAGCTTGGCGGCAACTTCTTTCTCCGCCTGCGAAGCTCTTTTTTCTGAATCCTCGGTATGTGTTTTTTTGCGTTCGATTCCAGCTGGAAGTTTCACAGTCATGACCGAGCAGTGTGCATGAGTGAGAACGGCAAGAGAAACACTGCCCAAAAAGAATCTTTCCACCGCCCCTTTTCCATGCGAGCCCATAACCACAAGCTCCGGCTTCCAGTCGTGAATCGTGTCAAGAATAACTTGCTTGGCATCGCCTTCCTGCAGCTTTTCCTCAATTTTTGCGTAGGGTAATTTCAAACGAAGTTTGGTGCCCACATCCATAACAAGAGACTGCCCAAGTGATTGTCTGTATTGGGAAGCTTCTTCCAGTTGCTGAATAGCAAGCGGCGTCACCACTTCTTGAAGAAGAACCGACTCGTATACATAAAGAATTCGGAATTCAATATCCTGGGGCCAGGAATGATTCGTGACGAATTCACTAATTGCTTCGGCGAATTGTTTGTCTTCCACTGGAATAAGAACTTTCATAACTTACCTCTTTTTGTTTTATTATGTCTTTTTCAGTGTCTATTTTTTCAATTGAATATACCGATTCCTCGGGCCACAGCAATATTGCTGGCAGTGAAAGTCTGCGCACAAATAATTCAGCTGCCTCACCTAGTATGGATACTCTTTTACCATCTACAATTCTTGTGGGAAGGACAAGCAGAGAACTGTGTAAATTTTCGGTTGAATTGAGTCCCATATCTTCTGCATGACCGAAGCGGATCTCCATACTTGCCAGATCCGGATATTCATCGAAAATTTCGTTCAACATATTCCTTACAGCCTGCTCATCCCCATCCTTAATGAAACATTTGACTGCGGTGTGGGCGCCAAGCACTGCGGACATGCCATTGCATGCCCGCAGGAATTCAAAGTTTATATGCTCGGATGAAACTACGACCACCACTCTTTTCCATAATTTTTCTACAGGATTTTGTATGATCAAAAGCGGCTTTGGACAATCATGGGCCAGACCCTCTGCCACAGTGTATTTCACTCCATGCCAGGGGTCTTTGTCTGTCTCTTCCTGCCATCGTCTGCGGTGGCCGACTATCACTAGATCGTGAGATTGCGCTCTTTTACATATTTCTTTTACAGGATTTCCTTCGTCTATAAAATAATCAAAATCGACTGATTGTTTTTCTGCAAAAGTTTTCCAGGTGGCTCCCAATTCGTTTGCAATATTTTTTTGAGATTTCTTCAGGTTGAAAAATGCATCGTTATATAAATTGATTCCTAAAAGTCCAGGTTGATCATTACGAAGCAATTCCCAGCTAGTAAATGTATCGATTACGTGCTGTGCAGTGACTGATGCTTCTGTTTTTTCCGCCAACTTAAAAGCCAGTTCACTGGCATAAAGCGATTGTCTAGTTCCTGACAGTGCCAGAAGCAGCCTTGGTTTCATTTTCTCTACCACCTGTGCCTGAAAAATGCCGGATGAGCCGGATAATGACAGGTTACCTAATGAGGATTGAATCTGCATCAATCCGGAGAATGATCCATTTTAATCATTCTTCAGACTGATACTGATTACCTACAGGGGCCGAAGCCATGCCGGGCGCCGGGCGCTACATTGGTAAATGTATACCAGACCATCGGTCACCAACCATGAATACAGAACAAACACACAGCGAGCTTGAGCAAACAATACTCCCACAAGAGGAGAAATTAGCCGGCGAAATATATTTTCGCACCGGTATCAAACCCGAGTTGTGGGTGAGCGCCTTTATTCCGGTACTGGCAGTGATAGAAAAAATGAGTACTTTACATTATACAAGGAGACATCTGGCAGCTAAATTGGCTCTGGATGAAAATATGCCATTAGGCTTGCAGTTATGGAAAAAAGGTAAATTGACCGCCGGGCAAGCTAACTATATAGATGCCAAATTGTATGAAGGAAAAAAAATCAAGCTAAAATTTGCTTTTGAAGGCAAGGGGGATGAAATTCCCGAAATGTTTTTGCGCTTGCGCCGCGCCGGCATGATATCAGGACCGGTACTATACTGCGGCGGTGGCAGTCAATTTTTTGCTGAATTACAAACTGAAAAGTTCCTTCCACTTATAAAAGCTATCGCTCAGGCTCAAGAAAACGCCGCTACTCTGCTCCTTATAAATGGTTCTCCAATTGTATTTTAATGCGAGGAAACAAAATAATGTCCATTTTTCAAAACAGAAAAGACGCCGGAAAAAAACTTGCCGACAAGTTGCATGAACATTTAAAACATCAGCTTAAACAAGTTTCTCACGACGACATAATAGTTGTTGGCTTGCCTCGCGGCGGAGCGGTGGTGGCACTGGAAGTGGCAAGAAAGTTCGGGTGCCAACTGGATATTCTGGCATCAAAAAAAATTCCTTATCCCGGAGATGATCAATTCGCCATCGGAGCGGTGACTTCCGACGGAGAAGTGGTGTTAAACCCTAATATCCCTGACACCACACAGTGGGAACATTATGTAGAAGAACAAAGACAGAGACTTCTTCATAATACAAAAGAAATGGAAGGAAGTTTTTACGACCAGGCAGGTTATATACCGTCCAGTTTTGAAAACAAGATTGTCATAATAGCAGACGATGGCGTAGCGACAGGAATGACGGCTATAGCCGCTCTTGAAACAGCACGGCTGCGAGGAGCGAAGATGATTGTTATGGCGGCTCCTGTTATGAGTCTGGAAAGTCATCATGAAATAAGCACTTTCTGCGGGCATGTGGTGACAAATTATGTACCCTCAGACTTCATGTCTGTCGGTCAGTATTATGTGGACTTCAAGCAAACAACCAATGAAGAAGTGGTCTGGGCGATGCAGGAAAGTCACCATTTTGCGCCACCTTCCGATATGAGTTTTATTCTGCAGTTCCCCCACAAAGGAGCAAAATGAGAAATTTCGAATTGATCGATTTTCACGCCCATCTGGTAAGCCCGGAAGAGCTGAAAAGAATATGTCCTGATGCGCAGAAATCAGCATTTTTCAGATATATCGTTCCGGCTATAGAAAAAATAGCTCATATCAGCGAACCTGTGCACTACAGGGTTCTCAGATATCTGGCTATGCATTTCAACGACCCTTTGAGTTTGCTTGCCTGGGCTTATTGCGGTGAGCTTGGACTTATGGAAACTTTGCGTCTTTTCAAAACTTATGACCTGACCAGACTGCTCAAAAGTATGGAAAAGAATAAAATCAGCCGCACAGTCATTTATTCAATCGAACCTATCACACGCA
>CAZEQP010000491.1:0-3581 GCA_964514345.1 uncultured Candidatus Obscuribacterales bacterium | reverse complement strand
GGGCGAGTAGTTTTTTTATAAGCCTCCTCCTCCTTCTTCTTGTCGCTTTGAATTACCTGTGGCTGTAAATTCACTGGCCAGCTCGTCTAGAACGAACAAAGTAGTTTTAGAGTTGTATTGACGCTGATCCGAGTCAGCCAATCCCTGGCCGATTACAAGAATCGATTTGCCTTCTTTGGCAGCCGGAAATGCTCCTATCAAAAGAGATACGGATTTTTGTTTACCAGGCTGAGTGTATTTGCCCAGTATCCATTTAAGTTTGCCGTTGCCTAAAATTTGATCACCTGAATCTTGGGTGGCTTGTTCCATGTCGGCCCGATCTACTTCAGTAAATGGGGGCTTGCCGGCAAAATTCCCCAGTGAATCAAGTGGAGTCATATCGTCATAAACGACGAACAAAATTTTCTGATTGGCTTGTTCCGACTCAATGCCAAAAGATTTTGAAGGAGAAGTTTTTTCTGAAGTATCTGCATATCTATACATATGCGGAGGAGTGGCTGAAAATCCGCCATATTCAACTGCAAGTTCAACAGCTTTTTTGTCGGATGCTTGCACTTTCACGATTGCTTGTGGTGGCGGCGGAGGTGCCGACACTTTGCCCATCTGGCTCATGCCCCAGAAAAGAATTGGCATCAAAAGTAAACCGCCCAGTATTGCCACATAACGATTAGAAATACCGTGTTTCTTTTGTAGTTTCTTGAGCTGGGCTGCAGCACCTTTGCCTTTAATTTCTTCATCTTCGGCAGGAGGCTCGATCATGGCGTGGCAAGTGAAGCATTCACCATAATCAGAATTTGAGGCAAAACAGTTGGGACATTGAATTTGTTTGTCGCTGCCTGTACCTACGCCTTGTTCAGCTGATTCATGCTCTAAGCTGCGCAATGAGCCCACTGTGGCGCCATCTTCTGCTTCGTTTGCTTTGTATTTGCGTGAAGACAATTCAAGCAAAGCGCCCATCCCCATAAACTGATAGCACTTAACAGGCGGTGCAGGCTGACCGGGCTTGAGAATTTGCGGACCGGAGTGAATACCAATCAGTTTGTAGTCCTTCAAAATAAGACCACCGACCAAATCATTGGGTACAGTGATTGTGTGCAGCATATTTTTAGGCTGCAATGAATTGGCTACGCCGAAAAAATTACCTTTGAGCCATGTGGGTCCATAAGAAAGTGGATCCAGATAAAATGCTTGAAGCGGATCCCAGGGGTGCACCTCAAAATCAGTGTGTGAAATAAGAGGATTGCCCATCACTCCCGAACAGGGGAATGGTGTCGCTCTATTGATGGGTGAAATGACGCCTCTGTTTACCAGTTCGCGAATGGCGACAAGAGTCGTATAAGTGTCTACGCCGATGCGTTTGGGCAATTTATCCAGAGTGATATAACCGTCAAGTGAATTCCAGAGAGGCTGGACCATCCACTGGATTTCTTCTGAGGCGTTTGTAGGATCGAAATTCTGGACAACGTGCTGATATCTGGCATTTAATCCACCGAGCTGCGAGAAAAGTTTGGGGATTTCTTGCAAGCGGCGCATGGCTTCATATACCAGGCGGTCAGGAGGCGTTTGCACATCAGGCACTTCGCCCCAGTTGATATTGCCGTTCGGTCTGAAAGCAAAAGCCACGGCTGGTGCTCGATGGACCAGCTCGCAGAAAGCCATTTCAGAAGACATGACCTGACGGTAAAAGACTTTGAGAATGCCGCCTCTGGCAATCAAGATATTTGCTACAGGCAAATTGCGCTGGTCGTATAAAGTCAAAAGACCCTGTCTGCCGGATTCGATAATTGTTTGAATAAGCTGAACGAATTCGGTTCCGTGCAAATTGCCCGAAGCCTCAACTCCTTCAGATGAAAATGGCAGGCAGAGGGCGCGGTTGAGTTCGGCCAGGCGCTCGGTCATTGGCTCGGGCGGTGACGGGTCCAGCATGAGCAGGGCTATATCATTCATATAGCTGTGCATTTCTTGCTGAGGCGAGCCGATATTGCCCAGATAACGAGTACGGGCGTCGACTTTGTCAAAATCTGCATGCAGGTTGATTGATTTTACAGCCACCCTGACATCGGTGAACGGGAAATAAATGCTTATTGCCCAGGGGGCATCGACATAGTGGAAGACTTCAGAAGCGCATGTGACGACACGCGATTTCGACACAAGAAAAGCCATGCCCAACTGTTTTGGGGGGTCTATGGCATTGTCCATGACAAAGCCTATGGCATTTGCAAATTCTTGTTCTAGTTGCTGCATTTACTAAAAAACTGCGCTGTTAAAGCACCCCTCCCAAAGTGGTTATACCATAAATTTATAATGCTTCATTGTTCGTGTGACTTCTTATCATCAGCATTTTCTTTTATGGAATTACCCGATTTTTCTATTATTCTGCCCTTAACAAACTTTTGCCACTTGGGAAGGCACCAGTTGCATGGCCTGTACTTAGATTTTATTGCTTCTTTACAGGAGGCAAAAGGGAAAATATTTTCGGGGCGGGCAATCTGGGCAAAAAAACAGCCATGGCGATGATATTTTTGCGAAAACTTATTTCCCACATATATGGTCTGAGCTTCCGATAAGTCTGGAGGGGCAGGTGAGTCGGCTGACTCAGAGTCCTTTTTTTCTTCAGAAAGCTCAACCGTTATCGGTTGAGTTTTTGAATCTGTTTGATCGACCTTGTTATCTTCCCGGCTCTGGGCGGCGGCATATGTCGCCGAAATAACAATAATTGCCGCCAGAAGGAGGATTTGTCTCATTTTCCACATAAATAGTTCTCAAAGCCGTGCTACAGTAATCAGCTTGAATACTAAGCAAAAACGGGCTGCCGGTCGATGACTTCTAAAAAAGTTTCGGTTCAAACCGAAAGAAACACGCAAGTGCTTGATCCGCCTCCTGCCCTTCTCACAGATCTGTATCAATTGACCATGGCTTATGGATACTGGAAGTCGGGCAAAGCATCAAACAAGTCTGTTTTTACTATGTCATTCCGGCACAATCCTTTTGGAGGCGGTTTTGCCATTGCCTGCGGTCTGGGTCGGGCTTGTGAATATTTGAGTAATTTGCAATTCAAAAAAGACGACCTGGAGTATCTTGCCGATGTTCCGGGACCTGATGGAAAGCCAATGTTTGAGCGGGATTTTCTGAATTATCTGGAAAGTCTTGAATTCAAAGTCAATCTGGATGCCTGTCCTGAAGGCACGGTCGTTTTTGCTCATGAGCCCATTTTGAGAGTGCAGGGAAATATTGTGGAAACACAACTTCTTGAAACCGCACTCTTAAACTTGTTCGGTTATTCCACTCTGGTCGCCACAAAAGCGGCCAGACTCAAACTGGCTGCACGCCAGATGCCTGTTTATGAATTCGGTTTGCGTCGGGCTCAGGGACCCGATGGCGGTGTCAGCGCCAGTCTGGCTTCTTACATAGGGGGCTGCGACGGGACATCAAATGTACTGGCCGGTAAATTGCACGGGATTCCTGTTATTGGCACCCATGCCCACTCCTGGGTGATGTCTTTTCCAAATGAGCTTGCCGCATTTGACGCTTATGCTGAAATTTTTCCCAATAACTGTCTTTTGCTGGTCGACACTTATGAC
>CAZEQP010000490.1:0-3581 GCA_964514345.1 uncultured Candidatus Obscuribacterales bacterium | reverse complement strand
GATGCGGTGTACAATAATCTGACTGAAAAAGGGAAAGAAGATGAAAAACTTGAGAGCAAAAATAATTCTGGCGGCAATCTCAATAATATTATCCACCCCGGCGGTTTTTGCCACGCCAGGACTCAAGGAAAAACTGGACAAAATAATCGATAAAGCCATCGCCGACAAAACCATCGTCGGAACTGTTCTTATAGTAAAACAGGACGGCAAAACAATTTATAAAAGAGCAGCCGGATTTGCCGACAAAGAAAAAAATCTACCTGTAAAAGAAAACGAAATGTTTCGTCTGGCTTCAATGACCAAGCCCCTGGTGGCCGCCTGTGCTCTTTCTCTTGTGCAGGAAGGCGTCCTCAATTTGGACGAACCTATAACCAGATGGCTGCCTTATTTCACTCCAAAAACCTCAGACGGCAAAACACCTGTCATCACAATTAGACAGCTTCTCACTCACACCTCGGGACTTGGTTATGTTTTCATGGAGCCTGTTGACGGACCTTATCACAAAGCTCATGTAACTGACGGTCTGGCTCAGGAAGGAGTAACTCTGGAGGAAAACTTGAAACGTCTTGCCTCAGTGCCCCTGCTTTTCGAGCCCGGTACTTCATGGCACTATTCGCTGGGAATTGACGTAGTGGGAGCGGCAATTGAAAAAGCCACCGGGAAATCTCTTCAAGAAGCAGTCAAAAACAGAGTTTCAGGTCCTATCGCCATGAAAGATCTTACTTTTACTGTCAATAAAGAGCAGATGAAACGCCTTGCCGTGCCTTATTTCAACACACCTAGCGGTCCGCAAAAAATGGCCGAAAAACAAATTGTGCCCTTTTCCAAAAGCGGCTTCACCATTTGTCCTGCCCAAGCCTTCAATCCCAGATGCTACCAGTCCGGTGGCTCAGGCATGATTGACACGGCGTCCGATTACTCTCAGTTCCTGGAAACGGTTCGACTGGGTGGAAATAAATTTCAAAACTTGGAATTACTGGCCAATAAAGTTGGGAATTATAGTATAAGCATGGGCCCAGGCTGGGGATTTGGTTTTACCGGCGCCGTCCTTCTGGATCCAACCGCAGCAAAGTCTCCTCAGTCGGCTGGAACCATACAGTGGGGCGGCGCTACAGGAAATCAATGGTTTGTAGATCCGGTCAAAAAGATAAGTGTAGTTTCACTGACCAATACCACCACAGCAGGAATGCAAGGACCATATCCGGATTCTATAAGAGACGCCATTTATGAAAGCATTTCGGCAGAACCAAATACGGTATCAGTTAAATCCTCTTACTAAGAGTCGCGCCTTTCATTTTGTTCTGGCAATAAGTCTCTTTGCGTCAGGTTTTACCAGTCATGCCGTACAGGCAAAATATAAACCGAAACTGGAAAAATTGATACCAAAACTGGACAAATTGCCTCCTCCTCTTCTGCTTAAAACCGGCATAGATACAAGAATTGAAATACCTGCAAATGTCAATGATTTTGGCTATGCTCAAAGCTCCAACTCTTTTCCCAGCAAAGTCACTTTTGTAGATCCGGCTTCCAATGCCTGGAAAAATGGTTTACAACCTGACGACAAACTTATTTCGGTTTCTTTTGACACTACAGGAGCCAATCTCGTGGTCGAACGCAAGGGGAAAAAATATGCCTGCCATATCGAACCAACCGGAATAATAAAGCCCCACACCCAGGGCAATACACTTTCAGCAGCCATATCAGTGAAAGAAACTGCAGACACTACAAATGAAGCAGCCAGAACCCTTTTGAAGCATGAAATAGTTTTGCTTATAGATAGCTCGGCATCCATGAATACAAATGATTGTCCTGATGGAAAAACACGCTGGAGCTGGTGTCAGGCTCAGGCAGGCAATCTGCTTAATGAAAATTCGCTGAAAGGCAAAGTGAGCATCAGCGTATTCGGCACCAATTATAGTGCTCACAGCCACTGTCAAATTTCAGATCTCAGCCTGGTTTTCAAAAACAACTCAGCCTCAGGCGAAACCAATATGTCTTCCCCCATAAAAGACGCCCTGGCAAGCCTTTCTTCTCAATTTTACGCAAGGCGTCCTGCCGTCATTGCCATTATCACCGACGGCAGACCGACAGACGTGGACAAAGTACGTAAAGTGCTTATTGATGCGGCAAACAGCCTGCAGGAACCCGGTCTTCTTACAATTGCTTTTATCGAAATCGGCACACCGGAAAAATATTTGAAAGAATTCGACACTGAGCTGGTAAAACAAGGTGCTAAAGCGGACATAGTGACTCTTTATCCTTTCAGCGAAGTCAACTCACAAGGACTTTTGAAAATTCTGGCTCGTGCCGTTCAAGAACCTAAAGTAGCTGCCACGCCGGTCAAATTGACCGCCGAAGAACAAAAGAAACAAGAAGCTCTATTTAAACTCAACGCCAGCCTCAAAGCCGAGGCGGAAAAGAAAACAAAAATGGAGGCGCAGAGCAAAGTTTTGCGCGAGGCAGCCAACCAGAATTATACTTTTCCTACACCGGATTCAGTATCAATTAATAAAGCACCGCCCAAAACAGGCACAGGAATAATCACTCCTAAATCACAAGAGTTGAAAGCCCATCCCTCCGGCACTTTACGCAATGTACCGGTCAATGAAATAAATGAAAAAGAAAGTGTGTTAAAAGAAGGAGCCAATAAAATTTATTCCTTCCCCAATAGTGGTAGATCTAAGTAGAGAACTTGCAGAGAGTGACCATGCACAAAATAGCTTCATCAATACTTGCCTCCATTCTGCTTCTGTCAGCCTGTAATGCCAATGCTCACTATATGTTGACGCGCAAATCGGCCGGCGGAACGTTGCACTATACCCAGGAAAAACAACCCAGTGCAGACGAAGTCAAAAAGGGGCAGGAGTCTTTGCGCAAGTGGAAAGGTTCAGATTTTGTTCAGCGCAACGCTCTGGCTGATGACATAGTTATTGGCAAAGCTCTAGTTGGGCTTACACCAATTCAAATCGACCAGGCTCTAGGTAAATCAGAAGTACCTTTTCGTTATAGGACTAAAGGATACGAAGACCGCTGCGAGCTGGTGATTGAGTATGGCGGGGATGGCAGGGTTTATCGCGCTTATATAGATGCTACTAATTGACACAGTGGACCCTCAGATTTAATAATTAAATCGTACCTTTTGGCGAAACGGATTGTGCCCCTTACGTTTTAGAATATCCCGTCTATGCACAAACACCCCCACCTGCGTCAGTATTTGAAAACGGTCAGTGAATTCCTGGCTGTGGCAGCACCTATTATTTGTTTGTTTGACTGCGTGGTGCTTCCTGTTTTAAGCGCACTTCTTCCTTTTGTGGGAATACAGCATTTTGTGCACGGCATAAGCGATCAGTTCATCACTGCGCTTGTTATAGCTATATGTTCTCCTGTTCTTATCCCGGGTTATCTCAAACATAAAAATAAATCAGTTGTATTCATGTTTTCAGGCGCTATTTGTTTGATGCTCTTCACCAATATGATGGGTGAACGTATCGATCAAACTTTCCACATCGCTCTAACCATAGCCACAAGCATTCTTTTGATCCGATCAAACTGGCTCAACAAGCAACTCTTAAAAGCGGCAC
>CAZEQP010000489.1:0-3586 GCA_964514345.1 uncultured Candidatus Obscuribacterales bacterium | reverse complement strand
TTTGTCCATTCCCCAGGCGACACCTTTGACTCCTCTGAATATGTTTCCGCCGCCCACAACGATGGCAACCTGGACACCTTGCGATTTGGCTTCAATAATTTCGTCTGCTATGCCGCTTATGACGACAGGATCTATACCAAATCCTTCTTTGCCTTGCAGCGCTTCGCCACTCAGCTTAAGCAGTATTCTACGGTATTTAGGGCTTGCCATTTTGTTTTGTTTCCCAAGTAATCAACAGCGAATCATACTACCTATAAGGCTTTGCCTTCTAGAAGTCCTGTTTCATATTGACGGGAACACCGTTACTGAAAGATATACCTTTTACTCTTCGCCCAGTATATATAGCGAATATTGAACCGGTTTAAGTTCAACACCCAGCTCTTTGGATTTGCCTGCAATGTACTGGTTGACGAGTTGACCGGGATCTTTGACGAAGGGCTGCTCAAGGAAGCATCGCTCTGCCATGATTTTATCTACTCTGCCCTGCACGATTTTTTCAATCATTTCAGGCTTTTTGCTGGCCAGGTCGGCTTTTCCGGATTCAATGCGCTTTTCTTCGGCGATTATTTCAGCCGGCACATCTTCCTTGCTCATATATGTAGGCTTGGTGGAAACAATATGCATGGCCAGCTCGCGGGCAATGGCAGTACCTTGTTCAGGTACTTGTTTGTTCGACTCAAGCTTGAGCAGAGCGCCCATTTTGCCGCCCAGTGTGTGGATATACTGACCGATTACGCCTTCACCTTTTTCAATCTGGAGAAGACTTACTCTTTTCACTTGCATGTTTTCGCCGGTTTTGGCAATGGCGGCGGTCATCATTTCTTGCACAGTGCCCTGTCCGTCTTTGACTTTGGCGTTCATAACAGCATCCACAGAAGCGGCTCCTGAAGCCAGGGCCGATTCGGCAACTTTGTTGCAGAGAGAAACGAATTCTTCGTTTCTAGCTACAAAGTCGGTTTCACAATTCACTTCCAGAAGAACAGCTTTTTTGCCCGAGGCATCGATGCTTCCAACTACAAGACCTTCAGAAGTTGTGCGCGAAGACTTTTTACTGGCTGATGCCACGCCCTTTTGCCTGAGCCATTCGAAAGCTTTGTCGAAGTCACCTGAGCTTTCAACCAAAGCCTTTTTGCAATCCATCATTGCCGCTCCGGACTTCTCTCTCAGTTCTTTGACCATAGAAGCGGAGATTTCTACCATTTGCATAATTACCTCTTAAATTTTTTGACTGATTAAAACTTAGACCATTTCCATCTCTTGTTCTTCGCCTTCGGCTCCATCGGCTTCAGCATCTTCAAGATCAGAAGCGGGAGGAGCAACTTCAGGCTGCGAAACCGAGACCTCTACCACAGGTTCTTCCTCGTTGCGCTGGGCACGGGCAAGAGCACCTTCAATGATCGAGTCGGCTATTTTTCCTGTTATCAGCTTTATGGAACGAATAGAATCATCGTTGCCTGGGATTACATATTGGATTCCGTCGGGATCACAGTTTGTGTCCACCAGGGCAACTGTAGTGATATCGCTTTTGATGGCTTCGGCCACAGCGATGAATTCACGTTTTTGATCCACTATAAAGAGGATATCGGGACGTCCACGCATTGTTTTGATGCCGCCCAGAGACTTGTCCAGTTTCAACCATTCGCGGTTCAAAACAGCTTGTTCTTTTTTGCCGCGACGGAAGAAATCGCCTGTTTCTTTCATCTCTTCAAGCTCTTTAAGACGATTGATACGCAGACGAATGGTTTCAAAATTGGTGAGCATGCCGCCCAACCAGCGGCGATTGACAAAATATGCACCGCAACGTCTGGCTTCTTCTTCCACGATGTCGGCGGCTTGTTTTTTGGTTCCCACAAAAACAATGTTTCGCTTCTCTGAAGCTGCTTTTCTAATGAAATCACAAGCTCTGTCCAGAGCCCGGCTGGTTTTTTCCAAATCGATAATGTAGATGCCGTTGCGCTCCCCATAAATGTATGGGCGCATTTTAGGATTCCATCTACGTGTCTGGTGACCGAAGTGCACACCAGCTTCCATTAATTGCTTCATTGATGCTACTGACAAGGTTTGGTTTCTCCTGATTAAATACAGAGCGTTGCTCGAAAAGTCCCTACTACAAACAGATTCCAAAAGAATCTCAAACTCGAATATCGGTTTAGACAGCTCCGGGGATGGAACCGGCTCCGAACCGAAATCAAGTCCAGATAGCCTAGCATTTTAACGCTTATATCAAATAGTTTTCTAGTCGATATACAGAGTCGTGCTTACATTCAGTAATGTTCGCGGCTCAAAAAAGCCAACAGGAGCGCTAATTCGGCGCCAATATTGCTTTTGGACATACTGTAAACCGTCTCGTAATTTTAGTCGAAGCCTTGAAACAAGCCAATTTCCTGGACATTTTTCAAATTTCATCGTTATAATAATACAAGGTGAATCCTGCTTAATTACAGAATTCTTTTTACAGTCGAGGGTGCATATTGTCCAAGGTTTTAGTGCTGAATGCTTCTTATGAACCGCTTAACATATGTACATGGCGGCGAGCTGTAGTTTTGCTCTTGAAAGGAAAAGCAGAACGAATTGAGCACAATGGCAAGATTCTTTATGGTGATTTTCCTTTGCCCACTGTCATCAGGCTTCGGCACTACATACGCATCCCCTATAAAGAAATCTCTCTATCGCGGCGCAACATTTTGCACCGCGATAATTACATTTGCCAGTATTGCGGCATCAAGCGTCACGACCTCACTATCGACCATATCATGCCCCGATCCAAAGGCGGTATTGATTCCTGGGACAACGTTGTGGCTGCCTGTCTCAAATGCAATGTTAAAAAAGGCGACCGCACACCGCGAGAAGCAGGAATGCCTCTGCTTTCTTCGCCCAGGCGTCCTCTTTCGCATGTGCATTTTGAAATTTCAAAATACACAAGCACTTCGCACAATCCTCAGACCAACTGGCAGAAGTACGTTATTGGCTTTTCTTAAATAATAAAGAAGAGCTATAGGGTAAAATTCAATCTTCATTCTTTTTGAGTGTGAGGACATTGGCAAGTTCGCTTTTCGCCAACATAGCTCTCGATATTGAGGCGCCTGAGCTGAGAGACCGCCTTTTCACTTATGGCGTGCCTGAACTTCTTCTGGATCAAGTCTTTGTCGGCTCTTGTGTTTTGGTGCCTTTCGGTCGTCAGGGACAAAATATAGTCTCAGGCTATGTTGTTTCGCTGGAAGACTCCGGGAGCAAAGATTTCAAAGTAAAAGACGTTTTTGAAGTTATGGACTCAAATCCATTTTTCGACGCCGACTACATCGAATTTTTGCACTGGCTATCCAACACATATTGCGCCAATCTGGCTGATGTAATCGCCGCTGCCTTGCCATCCTCCATTTCACCTCGACTGAAACGCAGGGTACGCCTGGTCGCCGCCTCCGATTCACCCACTCTTGAAAGTCAAACCGGTTCATCTAACGATGTAGCTTTCAAGCTGACTCTGGAGGGTGAGAAGCTTTTTCGCCTCCTGGCTGAAAGTGGCGAGTCTTCCTTGCTTTCATTGAGACGCAAATACCAGAGCAGCACAAAATTAAGTGCCGGCAGT
>CAZEQP010000488.1:0-3597 GCA_964514345.1 uncultured Candidatus Obscuribacterales bacterium | reverse complement strand
AACTGCCGTCAACTATTCGATCCTCCGGTGTTGGTTTGTTTTTAAGTAAGCTATTGCTCGACGCTCACCGAGCATCACTTTCATGCTCAAGCAAAGAAGGAAAAGGCACCACATTTACAATTGAGTTGCCGATTTGATTTGTTACGGATTCATCAGAAAATTGACAATCGGAATATCCGTTGTTATGATGAATTATTGGTCGCCCGATACTTTGAGGTCCAAGCAAGTGATCGATATCAAAATAAATCATTAACGCTCAAGGATCCTAAAGCGGCTGCACGCCACGCTTCACGCGTCTTCGTGTTTGTTGAATAGCTCAGGAGATCCTGAGCTTTTTTATTTTTCAACGACAGGAGGCGTTATGTTTGATAACGATATAAAAACTCTATTGAGTAGCTGGAAAGAAAAAACACTGGACTGTCTGAAAGAAAATACAGTCGGTCTTTATTTGACAGGCTCACTCACATATGGCGACTTTGTGCTCGAGCGAAGCGACATTGATTTATGTGCAGTGGTGAAAAATCAATTGAATCAATCAGAACTGAATGCGATAAATCAAATGCACCTGGACATCAAGAAACTCTTTCCTTTTTGGCACAAAAGAATCGAGTGCTCTTATGTTCCGTTCGAGCTTCTTACATCCGTGGCGCCGCCTGAGACACCACGACCATGGTGGGGATTCGGGGTGCTTTACCAAGATGCACCATACGGAAACGAATGGATAATCAACAACTATTTCTTGTGGAAGTGCGGTGTCGCGCTTTATGGTCCGCCTTTCAAAGAACTGCTGCCGGCAGTAAAAATGAAAGATGTGCAAGAAGCCTGTGCCAGAGACTTCTATCTAGAGTGGCTGCCAAAAATAAATGACCCGCAATGTCTGCTCGACCCTCACCAGCAATCATATGTGGTGCTCAATATTTGTCGAATTCTTTGCACGTTACAGACAGGTCAAGCTCAGTCAAAAACCGAATCGGCCGCCTGGACTACCAGGACTTATCCCCAGTGGAGCGACCTTATCGATGAGGCATCCAAATGGAAGTATGGAAAAGAAATGAATCAGATTGAGAAGACAAAATTGTTCATTACATTCGCAAATCAAACTGTGGAATCGCGACATAAAAGTCGGATCAAACTTTGAAAATCACTGTCGAAAAGCGCTTATAGCGTAATAAACCTATTTTTGACCCTTTTTTTAGGTCGATTACGCTATAAAGCCACCTTTTTAGGTCGATTACGCTATAAATTCTCTATTTAGCCTTTCTTGCTCAAGTCGGACAATCCCAGAACCACTGTTCCGCCTTTGCTTTCAGACATGGCATGGAGGGCACGCAGTTGCATCAGAGCTGGATTATCGTCCATCATTTTGGCGGCATTGGCCAGATTGCGCAGAGCGGCTGTTTCTCCCCGAGCTTTTTCCAGAGCCGCTTCACCTTCTTTGCGCGCTCGCAAAACTTGACTGTATGCTTGTTTCAATTCTCCCGGAAGCATGATGTCTCTAATATCAATTTCCAAAAGTTCAAGTCCCATTTCTTTGACTTTGGGAGCGCATTTTTCCATCAGTGCCGCTCCGATTGTATTGCGTTTAGAAAGCAAATCATCCAGATTCATAGAACCCGAAATTTCACGCAATGCCAGTTGCAGCACCATATACAGTGAAGAGTAAAAGTCCATTTCGCCGTGGGTGGCTTTGTAAGCATCGGTCACTTGCATCCTGCCGGTAAGACTTAGTTTTAGTCCGGCATTATCAAGACAAATAACTTCCTGTCCGGGCAGATGAATGACTCGCGGGCGCATGTCAACCTGGGTGACCGTGTGCCACATGGGAGTGATCCAGTGCAAGCCGGGCTCAAGTGTTTTTACAAAACGACCGTCTTTATACAAAAGTCCTTTGTAATTTTCGCTAACAATGTATTTTGAAAAAAGAGCGCTGATAACTTTGTAGATTAGAACAATCGCTCCGATTAAAAGTGAAAGCAGGATAATTAGATTGATGATGTCTTTCATGATTTATTTTGTCCATGAGACTTTTATATTGGGTCGACTTTTTAAAATGGGCTATTCCCAAGGAAACACATCGACAAGACGGAAGTCTTAACTTGCAAAGTCTTGCAAATGCTCGTTCTGCACGGGTCTCCTTGAAAATAACCGGAAGTATCGATTAACAGTCGAGTGCTAAGAGCTAAACGCGGAACTTAACGCAGAGATTCTGCAAAAAGCCACTGGCATCCTGGCAGGGAAATTATCTCATAGTTTTATAGAAGGGGCACAATTCATTCACTGGACATTCCTGACAACGCGGCTTTTTGGCGTAACACAAACGTCTTCCGTGCCAGATCAAAGTGATTGAATATTTTGACCAGTCTTTGCCTGGATAAAGTTTTTGCAAATCACGCTCGATTTTAAGCGGGTCGGTGTTTTGAGATAAACCAAGCCTGCCTGAAAGTCTTTGCACATGCGTATCCACAGTCCATCCCGGTACACCGAATGCCACCCCCAGAACCACATTGGCTGTTTTTACTCCCACACCCGGGAGCTTGACCAGTTCTTCCTGGGTTGAAGGAACCTCGCCTTTATGATTTTGCACCAGAGCGATGGCACATGCCTGAATGTTTTGAGCCTTGGCATTGAAATAACCGGTCGGCTTGATGATTTCTTTGATGTCTTCTATATCGGCATTTGCCAGTGCTTTGGCTGTGGGAAATTTGGCAAACAGCTTTGGTGTCACTTTATTTACTTGCACGTCTGTAGTTTGGGCCGAAAGAATGACTGAAGTCAAAAGCTGAAAGGTTGATTTGAATGTCAGCTCGCAGTCGGCATCAGGATACTCCTTGCAAAGAAGATCCATTATTTGAGAAGCGGTCTTTTTGGAAACCGGCTTCATTTTGGCTTCGCCTTTTTTCATTTGACCAGATCCAGGCTGACTACGCCATATTGAGAAGACTGACAAACCCAGTTTTGATTCTGAGGGAATTTGGCTTCAAGACTGGCGCAAGCAATCTGGGCATCCATTTCATTTTTAAACAATCCAAAAAGTGTGGGACCGCTGCCTGAAAGATGAGCGGCAAGAGCCGCGTTATCCAGCATGTCGTCGCAGACTGATTTTAGTTCTGGATGATTCGAAAAAACGACAGGCTCAAAATCGTTGCCCATATGTTCAACCAGTTTTTTCAGATTCATTTCAGCCAGTGCCCGGCAGGCGGCTTGAGTGTCGGGTCGTTTTTGCAAAACTTCAGTATGTTGATCAAATGCTTTATACATGGCAGGAGTGGAAATTGAAAGGTCTTTTGGCTTGGACAAAAGAAAATGCATTACAGTGGCGTGCGGCATAAGTTCAAGTATTTCACCACGATTGGTGCCTCGAGCACAGCCACCATGTAAACAAAATGGAATGTCTGAACCTAATTTTGCTGCCAGTTGTCTGAGTTCTGCTGCAGACAGGGCGTTTTCAAAATAGGTGTTGATGGCATAAAGCGCTGCGGCGGCGTTTGAGCTGCCACCGGCAAGACCACCGCCTATGGGAATTTGTTTTGAGATTCTTACTTGCACGCCGATATCGCGTGCCGCCTCAACTTCTTGTTTGTACAAAATTATGGCTTT
>CAZEQP010000487.1:0-3604 GCA_964514345.1 uncultured Candidatus Obscuribacterales bacterium | reverse complement strand
AGAAGTCCGGGCTTGTCCCTAATACTCTTGCCAGGATTAGGGCGGTTGCCGCAGTAACTGTTCTTCGCCCATTACATAGTTCGTTGACGTGTTTGCGCTGCACACCCATAGCCTCAGCCAAAACGCCCTGCGTAAGACCCATGGGCTGCATGAATTCTTCCACTAAAATTTCACCGACGCTAGCAGGCTTACGCTTTGTTACTAACATGATTTGCCTCACTGATAACTGTGGTCATCTAAATAAAGATTCGAAGCATGACCTCGACTACCATCCCACTGAAAAACAAGCCGCCATTGCTGGTTAACTACCATTTGTCTCGAAAGCCTAATATTATTCCGCTTTCCCCCAAGTAGACCAGTATACCACCCATTGGTACACTGGTCAAGCTATAGATTTCAATGCTGGGCGAATCTTCCGTGCATGGGATTAAATCCGAAATCATGAAACAGTGATTTGTTATAGAGCCTGTAATACGCTGCAATAAGAATAACTAAAAGCACAAGAGCGTAAGAAACCCAGATGATTTTGCCTCGTTTCCCAAAATCTCTAGATAGTCCACTGAGAGTAAATGCTGCAAAACCAAACCACAAAAATGCCGGATAAGGGAAGAAATCGCCGAACAGTTCGTTCATAGCCATTGCCAGGCTCCAATTGTAGAGATGCCCGACATTCCCGATAAAAACACAAAAGACGGCAATCGAAATTAGTGCCAGCTTCCTCTTTGTGTTTGGCTTATATTCAAGTTCTGTATTATCACTTCTTGTTGTCGCCAAAATTTTCACAGTTACATACCAGAGGAAAATAACAACTACAAAAATGGCTTCCAACATAATGTGACTACTTTCAAATCTGATTATCATTGAAACCAGCCAGTTGATAAAGCACAAATAAACAATCACTTGTGTAACTGGCTTAAGCCGACTCAAGCCAGTACTGAATAAGCTACAAAACCAGGTAATTAAACTCAACTGAATGAC
The DNA here is from genome assembly GCA_964514345.1 of uncultured Candidatus Obscuribacterales bacterium. Classification (GTDB taxonomy): domain Bacteria; phylum Cyanobacteriota; class Vampirovibrionia; order Obscuribacterales; family Obscuribacteraceae; genus Aved-18. The sequence continues at coordinate 2,626 of CAZEQP010000487.1, read as the reverse complement.
AATTGTTATAGTGGCTACAATCAGTTGCACATTCGGATCTGAGTATGTAATATGCTGAACGACAGTCGCTACCAATAAAATAGTGCCTTGCAGAGCCACAGTAAGAATTTTTTTGACGCTAATTTTCTCCAAGTGACCCACTACTTTTATTAGATGTCCCTGTAAAGAGAGATAACGACCGACCTGGATAGCCGTTAATACTCTTGCTTTTCAGGTTCAGGTTGTGCCTTTCCTTGTTTTACCAGATTTTTCTGCAACATACTTTTCTCGAAGCTCAGTTTGTCATCAGACAAATACTTCTTTTTTACCTCTATCACTTTTCGGCGCATAGGCTCAGCTTCTTCGTACTTGCCCTGTTTTTCGAGAATGTCGGCGACCCGGTCATATGCCTGACTTGGAGACTGCAATTTACCGTCTCCATTCTTCCAGCCGGGTCTTCTGTTTTGAGGGTCATTATCACCGTTTTGTTTTAATGTATTTTCAAGAATTTTTTTCAAGTAGACTTCGGCTTCAGCATAATGAGGCGGGTTGTTAAGCTCATACAGAGCAGCCATGTCTACAAGACTAGACTGCAATTCAAGCGAGAACTGCCCCCTTTTCTCGCCAATTTCGATTTGCTCTTTAAGCAATTCTTCTTTCTTTTCAATAGGAACATTGGGCAGCCCGACAATTTTGTGCACTAGAGAGTTGGTGCCTTTACCATTAGCTCTAGCCTTATCCAGTGATTGAAAATAAAGCTCTTTCGCTTTTTCATTGTCGTGTTTAATTTCAGCTTTGGTTCCCGCGTCTTCCAGTTTGTCAGACTCGGTGGAGCAGGATGTTAACGAGAATAGAAGGATGCCTGAGATGAGAACAGAATTGAGTCGCATGTTTCAGCTTCCTTGTGTGAGTTTATTGAGCCTCGCAGAATTTCAATAGAATTTTGTGCATTCGGCGCACGCCATTTTCTAAAGACTTAATCGGCAGTCTTTCGTCTTTGCCGTGCATGGTGGCAAGGTGGAGTTTATCCACTTCGATTGGTTGGAAACCATAAGCAGTCATGCCTAATTCGCGCATCCAGTGCGAATCTGTAAACCAAGGCACAATGACGGGAACCACTGGAATATTTGGATTCTCTTCTTTGGCGACTGCTTTTATGGTCTCATACAATTCAGTTTGCAATTTGCTTGGTTCATTCGATTGCCAGTCGATAACTTTTACGTCCACTTCAGGATCGTTAATAAGATTTTTCATCCAGGCGATGAAATCGTCTTTTTTCACATCGGGCAGCAAACGGCAGTCGAGCTGCGCCATTGCTTTAGCCGGAATCACGTTTGTTTTATAGCCGGCTTCCATTCTTGTCAAAGAAATCGTGTTGCGCAGCATTGAAGACTTGAGCAGGTCGGATAAAAGAAGCGGTTCCTTTTCTTTGTCTTTGACTGAATTTTTGATGTCTTCGTAAGCTTTTTTCAATTCGCCGTTTTCAGAGGCGCTGATTTTGGTGAAGTACTCTTCCACTTCAGGAAGCAAACGGAAGTTGGGACCAGCGTTTACGATTCTGTTCAGCGCTCTGACCAGTCTATTTGTAGATGAATTGATCATCGGCATTGAGGCGTGTCCGGCATCACCCTTGGTGGTAAGCTCGAACCAGCAAATATTTTTCTCGGCAAAATCAACGCCCCAGTATTTGGCGTTGCCTTTATCGTCGGCTTCGATGGAAAAGCCCTCGTTAAGGACAAATTCGCAGTCTTCTACAATATGGGGACATTTTTCTTTGATAAGTCCGGCACCATAATCGCCACCAGCTTCTTCATCCGGCGTGGCCAGAAAAACTATGTCGCGATCAAGTTTGACTCCGCTGCGTTTGAGCATAAGGAAAGCTTCAAGCTCGATTATGCCCATGCCTTTCATGTCGATAGCGCCGCGCCCCCAGATTTCACCATCATGAATTTCACCGCCGAAAGGGGCGTGCTGCCAGTCGGCTGCAACGGCAGGAACCACATCAATGTGGTTCATTAGGATAATTCCTTTCTTCTTTCCGGAACCTTTCAGTCTGGAAACGACCAGGGAACGATCTTTGCCCAGCTCAATTACTTCGGCTTCAAGACCTTCTTTACGGATGATTTCGGCTAAAAAGTCGGCGCCGCGTTTTTCGTTTCCTGGCGGGTTGGTGGTATCAACTTTGAGATAGTCGCAAAGAATTTTGGTGGCTTCTTTGCCTGCTGCTTCATAGTCCGGTTTGCCACCATTTTCGGTGCTTGCACCTATTGCCGCCGGATTGAACGATGATCCCAAAAGAATCGAAAGACTGAGTCCTGCAACACTTGCTACTCTTGCCAACCTCATTAAAATTCCCTCTACGAAGATTTTTTGCCAGGTTATCAAAGTTACAGGAATTTGCAGAATAAGAAGCATAATTTGTGATAAATTTCTAGTTATGCAATGGCCTACTTATGGTGCAGTAGCACCGGGAGCAAAACAATGGCAAACCGCAAAATCTCTACCGCAGTTCTTCTTTCCATGGCTGTTTCAGTAGTCATGCCCCTTTCCAGCTTTGCCGGTGAAGGCGTAATCAAAAAAATGGAAGAAGGTGTTGAAAAAGTCGGCGAAGGCGCCAAAAAAGGCACTGAAGGTCTTGTCAAAGGAA
>CAZEQP010000486.1:0-3605 GCA_964514345.1 uncultured Candidatus Obscuribacterales bacterium | reverse complement strand
TCGACTTATCCAAACCTGAAATGCCTCACCTTTATGTTCGGATGCGCTTTGATCTGCAAATGATAGCCGGTCAATGCCAGATAAACCATCTGGTATTTAAAGATGGCGCCAAAGAAAAAATTCAGAAGTTTCTAGCAAGTGTTGATCCCAATCCAGACACCAATTTGGTCAAGCGCAACGCCAAGGCTACAAGGCTACTTCGCCGAGGACCTATCTGGGGGCACAGCGACCTTTCTAAAATTGCCGAAGAGGAGATTCAAAAGGCACTGGCCCTCAATCCCAATTTTGCATTGGCTCACATTGAGCTTGGGCGCATCGCATCATTTGCTGAAGAGTACGATAAAGCCGTCGAGCATTTCCAAAAGGCAATCGATTGCAATCCGTCTTTTGTGTTGGGCTACCTCGAACTTGGCGACACCTATTTGAAGATGCGAAACGAGGGTTTTGCATTGAGCGCTTTTACAAAAGCCACGCAAGCCGATCCGCTGTTTGCAATTGCGTTTACGAAGCGGGCTTATATCGAGGGCTTACTGCGGAAGGACGAGAGTGCTCTGGCAGATTTGTCTCATGCGATTTTGCTCGACCCAACGTACTCAGTTGCATACTTCAACAGAGGTCTTGTTTATTATATTACCGATCATGATAAAGCCGCGTTGGACGATTTGAACAAGGCGATTTCGTTTTATGACGGCAATGCGTCATGGTTTAACTTGCGAGCAAAAGTTGAATGCAGTTTGAAAGACTCGACGGGTGCGCTTCGTGACGCATACAAAGCAATTGAAATGGAAAAATAATTATGCGTATCGAAGGCGCGCTTGTGCAAAAGTTGACTTGAAAGATTTGAAAGGCGCACTGGACGATTTGAAGATTGCAGTGACACTGGAGCCGAGCGATAGGTACAATATGATGGGTCTTAAGGATGTGCAGTCGATGCTGGCTAAGGAGCTAAGAGAGAAGCTGTAATCCGCAGATTGAGCACAAGAAATGCATCAAGCCGAAATCCTATGTATTGCCGATGGTGACCTCTTCAATGCCATTGAAGCGCGCTAGCATTCTTACAATCCAAGACGCTGATTTGTAGCCATTTTAACAAATTACGCAAGATGCGTTATGCAAAATGCGTAATGAATTACTTGCCCCCCCCCTTGCCAGATTGACTAATTAATTTTGAACTCTTTCAGCCTGACTGTCGTCTAAGTAATTAGGCGGTCGGAGTCTATTCTTGACTGCCTGGTAAAAGTGTTATACAATATGATAGACAGGTTTTTGCTCATGATTAAAGAGTATAGAATTCTGGCCAGTGCGTACAAGCATGGAATAACGGAAGAAGAAATCGACTTTGTTCTTTCGGATGAAAATCCCACACAGCGCTATTATGAAATGCACGATGATGAATATGGCAATCCTCAGGAAATGTTTGTGGCGCATACAGGAACGCGACCTTGGCCAATTGAAGTTGGAGTTGCGTATCTCCCTGAAGAAGACTTGGTTTTTCATGCATCAAAAATTTCAACTACATACCGTTTCCTTTATAAATTAGAGCCATGAAAAAATCCAAAAGTAATATGTCTGAAGATGAACGAGCTGCAAGGCGAGCACGAATAGGAAAAGCGGCGACCGCCAAAATTGCCAAAAGAGAGCAACTTAACTTCCGTCTGGAAGAAGGCACCATAATGGAGTTGCAAGATATGGCATATCAAAAAGGTGTCCCGGTGGGAACTATGGTAAGAGGATGGGTGATTGAGCGTTTGCTGCAGGAGAAGCTTGGAGAACAAGAACTTTCTGGAAGATCATTGTCGCTGCTCAATGAGATTTACGAGAAATTGAATTATTTGTTTGGACCGAAAAAACAGTAGTGACAGGAGCTCAAGGCTCTCACTACTCAAACCAGCCATGCATCGTACTCTCGTCGCACCAGAATCCTTCAAACAGCTTTTCATTTAATTTGTTTTGCTTCATACGCTCATTTGTGCAAATGAGCGTAAAGTAGCTGTCCTAATCCACAATTATTGCATCCTCGTTTTTAGTAAATAAGAATTATAGCTAATATGCAGCGGTAAGAAAGGCACTTATATCTGACTTGAATACACAACATCTTTGCACCATAAAACCCATATCGAGTTCTTTCGGTCCATTGTCAGGCACTTTGCCACCAATGGTGATGGTCTGTCTGTCGTGAGGATAATAGGTCGAGAGGTAGCATTCACCGTTTTTTCTTGTGTGCAGTGAAATGTCCGACAAAGCTTTCAGTTTTTCAATGTCAAAGCAATTTTCGCTCGTGATTACAAATTTAAGAAGCTCTTTCGTTTTGTCGATGTTCTCGCGAGGCGGCTTCAAGTCCTTGAATGAAAAATTCTTCTGGAGCTTGTCGAGGCATGCCTGGCAGGCTTTCTCATCACCCTCTACTGCAAAACCTTTTGCCGCTTCCAAATAATTTGCTTTGGCTGCTTCGCTCGAATTTTGCTTTTCCTGACAAAATGCCAACAAAAAAGAAATACTTGCTGAATGCAGATCTCCTGTAAGTAAGATGGACTTACGAATTGCAATTTCAGCATCGTGATACTTTTGAAATAGCATTAGTTCGTATGCGACTTTATTCAGGATATCTGCATCGGCTTGGCTATTGTTTAAAAGTCGCTTCAAATCAGCAACTGCCTTCTCTTCTTCCTCTGCCTTTCTATAAAAATATGCTCGATGCAGCACCCAGTGAAGATCCAATTTTCCTTTCTTGTCCAACATTCGCCATCGAGATTTCTGCTCATCGCTTAGTTTTTCAGGGGCATCATAATAATTTATCGCATCAGTCATTTGAGAAGCCGCAGCAATAAAATGATTTTCGGCTGCAAATTTGCCGGCTTCTTCGGCTTCTGTGTAGCCGGGTATATTTAAGTATGCAAATCCACAGCTGGGTCCCTTGCGGGGATGACTTCTGCGAATCTTTTGCGTATCCAGCCAGCCATCCAGTGACACTAGCGAAAAACCGTTGTTAGAAGCGACTCTCTTATCAATTCCCAGTTCTGTGGTGGAGAGAGGCAAAGCAAATGCGCCTTGCGCACAATGATAGTTTAGAGCGAGCGCTCCGGCGCTTGTTACAATCAAAAGTATTTTGCCAATCGTTGTCATCATCGAATCGTACAGCGCGTTAAATAAAGCGTCAATAATAAATTAAAGCCCCGAATACTAACTGAAAAATACAGGGTTTTCACTACGGCGTTTTCAGATAAATGGGATTATCATTGTATGAACCATGAGCCTTCCATTGAAAGTATTTTCGGCGTTTGCACTTGCTGCTTTATTGGCAGTGGTGACGGTATCATTTGCCGAGGCGCTTGAATCATATCGAATCAAGAACGGCATGATTTACTGGTTGCCGGATATCGATCAAAATACAATGCATACCAGCTCCGGAAATTTGATTGGTCTGAAAAATGAGAGAGGCAAAGCAATACTTCCGCCTGAGTATTCTGACATCGAATATTGTGGGCACGGACTTTTCCTTGCTACAGACGTTCAAAAACAGAACAAATATTACTTCGGTGAAAATAGATATTTTTTCAATCGTGACGGTGATGAGCTCAAATACAAAATTCCACAAAATAGTCTTC
>CAZEQP010000485.1:0-3606 GCA_964514345.1 uncultured Candidatus Obscuribacterales bacterium | reverse complement strand
GAAGTCAAATTACTGAAGAAAAGAGCAGCTTCTCCAGATAAAGATGAAGACTGGGTGTTTCCAGGCATAGGTAAAACAGGACATTACGTGGAACCAAAACGAGCTTGGAAGCGTTTAATAGAGCGAGCAAAAATCGAAAACCTGCATATACATGATTTAAGACGCAGCCTGGCAAGCTTCATGGCAAACAGTGGTGCCGACGTTTCAATGATTAAGAGCGCTCTAAATCACAAAGACATTAAAACAACCTTGAGTGCCTACGTTCGTACAACTCGTAATGCAGAACTTGAAGCAAGAGAAAAAGCTCATAACATGATTAAAAGCTTGATAAAGAAAGGAAAGAACGAAAAGTCTAAATTGGGTTAGGCCAGTAATGGAGGGACTCTCAATGTTCATCACAAAAAAATACTGAGTGACAAAGGCCCGGAGGCGCAGATTGGTAGCCCTGAAAAATGTTACTATACGACCGTATGTTTTATGGAAATACTTGTTACTTGATATATTTTAAATGAAAATTGCCGACCCATACTCTTACATAAACCAAATAATAAAAAGGCGAAAGAGGAGCACAAGCCTTTTTGCTACATTCTTATGCGTGTTACTTGATGACGCAGAAGAATTGTTTGGTCCACGAGTTGAACCCTATCCTTATATGTTTGCAGGATTCAATTTCGATGGAGAATCGGACTACACAGTGGCTTGGGGAGAGGGAACGGATATAGGTCACAGCAAATACATTCTAATTCAAATTAGTAAAGCTGGATTGCGCGATACTTCCGCAGCTTTGTGGGCTCTTATCCATGAGTGTATTCATTTAATATCTCCCAAACAAGATGGTGCGACATATTTTGAGGAAGGACTTGCAATTTGGTATCAGCGTAGATGGCTTCAAAAATGCCCAGACATAATGCCAAAGCGAGTAAGAAATTCATCCATGGGAATTCATGATTGTTATGGAAGTTATCTGGATGCACTTGCATTGGTTGACTTATTGCTTTCGGTTGATGAAACTTCTGTTAAAAGAATTCGAACAATAGAACCTGCAATAAATAAACTTACTACAGAGATAATTATGGAAGGTGCCCCATGGATAGACAAAAAGACCGCAGCTTGTCTATTGAAAAAGTTTTGCAAGAGTAAGAGATCTATAAAAACAGTTGAACATTTAAAATTACTATCTAATTCTAAATCGTTGTAGCTGACTGACCTGCACCATTTAATTGATCTTCAAGAATTAAGTTTGTTAGAGAATGAATAATTGAATATATCGAAAAGATATGATACTGATCTGCCCCCATTCTTAGGTCCAAACAAAAGTTGACAGCTGACAACCCTAAAGCCTAGACTAGAAGTCTGGAAAGGAAGTCAGAATGAGAAAGAGTCGTTTCACAGAAGAGCAGATAGTGGGCATCTTGAAGGAGTATGATGCCGGTGTTCCTGCGGCAGAACTTTGCAGGAAGAACGGAATTTCGAATCAAACGTTCTACAAATGGCGCGCCAAATATAGTGGCATGCAGACTAGCGACGTTAAGAAGCTCAAGACTTTGGAAGAAGAAAATCAAATGCTGAAAAGAATTCTTGGACAGAAAGAATTGGAGATTACAGCAATTAAGGCCGTGCTTGAAAAAAAGTGGTGACCGTCGCCCAGAAACGAGAGGCTTGCAAAATAATGCAAACGTCCGGATTAAGCCAACGAAAGTCTTGTGAGATATTGAAACTCACTCGCACTTCGGCGCGATACAAGGCTGTTCTGCGCGACGAAAGTGATCTGATAGAACGAATCAAGAAAATCGCTTTTGAAAGAAAGCGCTTCGGTTATCGAAGGGTTGCAGAAATTCTTAGAGTCAGAGGAGAAAAAATCAACGACAAAAAAGTCTACCGACTTTATACCGGAGCCAATTTGAAGGTTAGACGGCGTCCCAGGAAGCGATATGCAACAGTGATTCGATGTCCAATGGAAAGTCCATCCAAACCCAATGAGAGTTGGTCGATGGATTTTACATCAGACACCCTGCACACTGGCAGACGCATCAGGACGCTAAATGTAATTGATGAATATTCTCGTGAAGCTTTGGGAATCGAAGTTGCTTTCAGCATTCCCGGCAAGAGAGTCACTTGTATGCTGGACAAACTCATCAAACAGTTTGGAAAACCGGCATCGATCAAGGTGGACAACGGTCCGGAATTTCGCAGCGGACACACTCAGGGATGGGCTAAAGCCCTGGGGATAGAGCTTAACTTCATCCAGCCAGGTAAACCCATGCAAAATGCATTCATCGAATCTTTCAATGGCAGATTCCGTGATGAGTGCTTGAACGAAAACTGGTTCTCGAATATCTGGGAAGCAACAACAGTAATTGAAAAATGGAGGATCGACTACAACACCGAAAGACCGCACAGCTCGCTGGGTTACAAAACTCCCGAGCAATTCAAAATGAGTGAACTAGCAATGGCTGTTTAACTTTTTGAATGGTCCAAATTTTGGGGAGCACGACAGGTTACAAAACTCCCGAGCAATTCAAAATGAGTGAACTAGCAATGGCTGTTTAACTTTTTGAATGGTCCAAATTTTGGGGAGCACGACAATACCGTATACAATACTTGAACGAACATGGAAGTCATTAACATTTAGCTCTTACAGATCCTGGCCCGAAGATCTGATACCACTTCTGTTTGCTATTTGAATAAATTTGAGATACTTGCTCAAGAGAACTCGAACTAAAACTTCTGCATAATGATTGATTCCAAATACTCGATTACAATGCATATGTATGATGCTTTGGCATATTTGATTGATAGGACTAGATAACGATCCAGCAGCTTCCAACGATAGAAGCTCATTAACGACAGGCTCTAATTCCTTTTCGAGTTCAATTCCTAATTGTTTTATATCTGCATATTTACTAGAATCACGTTCTATTAAGTTTTCTCTTACTAATATGTGCCATCTTGTTCTGACATCCGCAGAAACCATCTGATAATCTACAGTATCAAGATTTTCTACTAGGATACTACGCATTTTTTCTGGACTGAATTTAAATGAGCACAAAATTGATCGTATGAATATGACAGCAACAATTATTCGGTCAAAATTTGCTGCAATAGAAAGATATTTAACTATGATCTTGCTTTCTTTGTAGAATATTGACTCAACCAAATCGATTGCATTTATACCACCATATCTTTCAAATTCGCGATTATATGTTTCAATAGAATAGTTGAAACAAAGTCCCGTGAAAACCATTTTGCAGGCCCAGTCACATAAAATTGGTAAAGCTTTTGAGAATAATTGATTTTGAGAAACTAAAAAACGTACTCTCAAATGTGCCACATTATCATGATATCTAACGAAAAACCATTTACGAACACATTGAAGTTTACCATTTCTCAAAACTGCATCTAGTTTCAAAATTAGTTCATCGTGAACAATGGGTACACATTCAAGGCGAAGATACACCCATTCGCTTCCTGGAGGGCACATGTAACTTTTGCGGTCAACTTCTTCTTTCTCTTTCAGTCTGCTGTAGTTTTCTCGTTCAATATTGTTATTTTCAAGTACGAAACTAGTGACAAACTCTGTCAGATAATGGTTTTCGTCCGCTACAT
>CAZEQP010000484.1:0-3616 GCA_964514345.1 uncultured Candidatus Obscuribacterales bacterium | reverse complement strand
GTCTGGCTGCGCACATTCCGCGTCTGAGCCCGCTTGAGGAATTGAGAAGAGAAATATCGCGCTGCATTGATGAAGGCGGTAATATCGCCGATGATGCCAGTCCCCAGCTGCGTCAGATACGCAATTCAATTAGAAAACTGCACGTCAAAATAAAGGACGAATTGCAGAGCCTGATTCATTCAAGTAAGATGGCGAAAGTGCTTCAGGAGCCGATTTACACTATCCGCAATGGTCGTTATGTCCTTCCTGTGAACGCCAACTCAAGAAGCACAGTAAGTGGTATCGTTCACGACTCATCGCATTCGGGACTGACAGTTTATGTAGAACCGGTATCAGTGATCGAGCCGACCAATCAAATCCGGCTTAATGAAGTGGAAGAAGAGCGGGAAACGGTAAGGATTTTAACTGAATTGGGTAATATTTGCCGCCAACATTTGGAAGTTATAGACACCAATTACGGTGCGCTCACCGAACTGGATATAATCATGGCCAGGGCCAGGCTCGCCATTAAATGTGGTGGCAACAAACCGGATATTGTCGATGGATTATCCCTGCCTGAGAAAGCGGAATTGCAACTGTACAAAAATAGACATCCGCTTCTGGTGCTGCATGGCGTAGCCAGTGTGGTGCCCAATGATCTGCACTTGAAAGGCCGCACTCTGATAATCACTGGACCCAATACCGGCGGAAAAACAGTTTTGCTCAAACAGATAGGACTCACTTGTCTGATGGTGAAATGCGGACTTTTGCCTCCCACGGGTAAGGGCAGCGTAGTGCCGCTTTTTAAGCACATCTGGGCGGATATTGGTGATGAACAATCACTGGAACAAAATCTTTCCACTTTTTCCTCACACATGAAAAACATTGTGCAGGTGGTGTCAGGCGCCAGTCCGGGAACTCTGGTGTTGCTTGATGAAATAGGCGTAGGCACCGACCCGCAAGAAGGAGCTGCCCTTGCTCAATCGGTGCTTGAAAATTTAAACGACTCGGGCGCTCTCACCGTTTCCACTACCCATTATGGTGAGCTGAAAGCGCTTGGTTACACCAAAGCCGGTTTTCTCAACGGCAGTCTTGAATTTGATGAATCTACTCTCACTCCTACTTACAAACTGCTGGTGGGCATTCCGGGATCGTCCAAAGGCACGGTAATAGCCAGGCGACTGGGGCTGAAACAATCTGTCGTTGACCGCTCTGAGGAAATTTTGTCTCAAACAAAGGACGAATCGCAGGCTCTGATGACTGAATTGACGCAAAAATTGAAAGAAGTCAGTTCGCACGAGACCTGGCTCAAAGAAAACAAACAGACCTTGCAATCTGAAAAGGAAAATCTGAAAACTGAAAAGCAAGAGCTGGAAAAACAGCGCCAGCAGATGCTGGACAAAATGACCGGTGACTTGTTTTTTGAAATCAATGCCGCCAGAGACCTTGTCGGTCAAATCACACGTGAACTGCAAAGCCAGCCCAATCTTGCCAGAGCTCAAAAAGCGCAGGATGAATTGAAACGAATTAAGTCTGAGCTTAAATGGACGCAAGCGGCTCATAATCAAAAGAAAGATGAGCCAGGCACGGCTTCTTTTAATGTCGGTCAAACTGTGGAGATTAAATCACTGGGGCAATTAGCTGTAATCGATTCGATTCAAGAAAACCAGGAAGTCTGGGTTATTTCAGGCAGAGCTCGTGTTCGACTTTCATTGAGCGATATTGTGCCGGCTGAGGCACAAAAGAAAAAACAGGCCAAAAAAAACAAAATCAGAGAAAGTAAGTCTCTAAAAAAAGAAAGCTCTAAAATGCACACAAAACACGAAATAGCCGGTTTTGTGCGAACTTCTGTCAATACTCTTGATTTGAGAGGAAGACGGGCCGATGATGCTCAAATAGAGCTTGAAGCCTTTTTGGACCGTGTTTCATTGCAAAATATCAGCCCCGTTATGATCATCCACGGGCATGGCACCGGAGCCCTGAAAGTTCTGGTCAGAAACCATTTGTCGCTTGCGCCCTCAATCCAAGCGCACAGACCCGGAGATTCTCATGAAGGCGGGGATGGAGTGACCATTGCCAGCCTTGTTTAGCTGAGTCCAATAATGTCTAAAAAGGCTGGTTTGCGCATAAACACTTAAACCTGACTGAGCGGGCGAAGGATTAAATTTTGCGCTTTCAGTGGTGAGACTACGTAGTTTCCAGCTTTCCAGCCAGGGGAATGATCCAGGAAGATATATATATTCTTTGATAAAGGCGCAGGCAGTGTCACAAGAAGGCGACCAACCACAAGAGCAGGCGAGTGCCCAACCCGACGACCAGTCGTCGAAGTTGGAGAATCAGGTCGCGCAAAATTTTGAGCCGACCGATATGACTCTGGCTCAGAATACTCTGGCTGATGTGCGCCGTCCTGAAATCCTGCCTGATGAAATGTTCCGGGGAGTCCGTCCACCGGAGCAGAGAACTTCCTCTGGCGAGCGCTTGCCCCAGGCGGATACGCCCGAGGCAATTTTGCGTCAGTTGCCTTATATCAATCAGCATCGCGAACGCCTTGAAACAATGGTCCAGCAGATGTCCCGAGCTCTGGCTCCTGAAGGAGGCGGGGGCGGAAACATGGAGCAGGCCAAAAACTCAGTATCCGAAATACTTCGTCACTTGCCACCTGAAAAGCGACAGCTATTCGGACAATGGGCAAGAAGACTGGATGAAGCGGCAAGAGCCGAGCTGAATCCGGAACGGCAAAGACAACTTAAAGAACTGGCCGAGAATCTGAAAGTGCTTGAAAGAGCACCAGGTTTCATGCGCGGCAATCTGGCTCTGGCTATGTATCAATGGGCAGGACAGGCAAGCAACCCGGCTGAGATGCGCAACCGTCTGAACGAAGCACAAAGAGCCATGCAGGATACAGTGCAAAATTATCCTGCCCTTGCCGATGATCCCAATTTCCGCAATCGTGCACAAGCTATTGACCAGCAATACGGAGATAAACTGAGGACGGCGGCTGCGCCCACAGACGGCGGTCACGCCCATGAAGGCATCATGGATCGGGTGGGCAAATTGGCTCAGGAAGTAAGAGAAGGGCGACTTCCCCTCTTATATAACCCGGAGCAGAGATTGGCTCCAATTGGGCCTGAAGGCTCGAAAGAAGTGCGACCGACTCCAGATCAAAGACCTCCTGAAGCTCCGACAAATTCTGTTCAATATATCGAAAAAGGAGAACAGGCCTTTAATCGATATAGAGAAGCGGTGGAGCAGCAAGTCAGACAGGGTGTGCCCAGAGAACAAGCCGCCAGGGCGGCATTGACTCCTGAAATCATCAGAGAATTCGAACAAAGTATTACGGCTGCCGACGCCTCGCCTGCGCCCAACGGTTTATCTCACGCCAGAGTCATGCAGACGATGGCCGCTATCCGCGCCTTGCAGCAACAAACACCAGTTGAAGTAGGCGGTCAGCGGATCTCCTGGACTCAAGCGCACCAGGGATGGGGTCAACAGACTGATCAACTGATTCAAGGTCTGCAGCTGGACAACAACCAAAAAAATCTGCTGGTGGCTCATATAAGAAGGCTGGATGCATCAAGAACACCAGAAAATTACAGAACAAGTCAGGAAGCGCTCAGATCATTCATCAATTCAAATC
>CAZEQP010000483.1:0-3628 GCA_964514345.1 uncultured Candidatus Obscuribacterales bacterium | reverse complement strand
AATGCTCAACTCTTCTAACGCGGCAGAGAAAAAGGCGGTCAGAAACATATTAATGAACGCCATCATGCTGCAAGAAAAAACTATTTATCGCGGTCCTTTTATGACCACAGGCGACATAAGCCAGTAGTTTCAAAAATTTTGTAAAAATCCGGGAACATTAAGGAACAGAGGTCGTCAATCTAACCCTGCGGTTTATTTTGGGTCAAGAAGTCAAGTGGTCAAGTTTCTTTTAAGCAGCCTGGTGCTGCTGATTAGCTTCACATATTTACCGGTTCCAGCCACAGCTCAGATATCGGAAGGGACCCCGGTCCCACGCCTGGAGCCCCAGTACGGAATCATGGACCAGAGCACCAATTCAGCCATAAGTCGCGTTTTTAAAATAGAAGCGGCTTTTTATGGACGTCCTTACGACAAGGATAATTTGCACCAGCGTTTGTCTCGTCTGGAAAACAATGTTTTCGGCAGCACTTCATACGATTCTATGAATGACCGGCTCGACCGGCTTGAACGCGCCCTGGGCAAAGGCATTCCTTTGAAGGTGGAAAATCCTAAGACCAAGCCGGTCAAAACGAGACCCGTAGTACAGAAAGAAACACCGGACAAAAAATTTGCCGACTTACTTAACTCGGCTCAGGCAGACATAAGTCTGAGACGATTTCACGCAGCAGCTGAAACTTTGATGAATGCCATTCAGATTAATCCATCTTCATCACTTGCATTCAAACAATTAGGCGATGTGCTGGTCGAACTCAAAGATCTGGAAGGGGCAATTGAAGCTTATAAAGCCTGTTTTGAAAATGACCCTTTCGGTGAAAACGGCAAATACGCCAAAACAAAAATGCTTTCACTTTCAGCCAGACGTGCCAAAAGCAAGCTTGGTCCAAACGACGGTCCCGATGTGGTCAATAACACTGTCAACACAATGAATAGACAGGTAACCGACTACACTCAAAGAATGAGGAGGGAAGGCGAAAGAACAGCGCAATGGAGAATAAGAAGCGGCGACCTGGAAGTCAATCGCATTAGACGTGAAACAGATCAATGGATTCTTGATTCGCGATCTTATTCCACAGCCGGTGGGCTGTCCTTTGGCGGACGGGGAGGCGCGCGTCGCGGCGGCGGCGGAAGATATAATTATGGCGGCGGAAGAGAAATAAGCGATCTGGGCAGATTGCGCAGCAACTGGGTGAGAACCGATTCCAGAAGACAGAGTTATGCCGCTTTGCGTGAGGCAGCCGAGCGCTCGCGTCATTTCACCGAAAGCGCGGCCAATCTAAAGGACCAGCTCTCACGCCCCAGAAAGAAAGGTGGAGTCAATCTCAGATCTCTGGGAACCAATGTTTATGTTCGTTATTACGGCGATGAAACACCAAGCTCGCCCGACGACACAATACCTGAGGATCCGGCTCTTGAATTAAAAGCAAAACCGGAATCATTGAACATGCATAGAACAGGAGCTAAACCATGAAAAATTTTCCTTTCAATTTGACTCTTATTTTAGCTTGCTCACTGACATTGCAAATGGCACCGGCACAAGCTCAATCACAAGATGGGCAAGACAACTGTTGCCAATCCGGACGTGTTGAATCGGCTGAAAAAATAATCGACAAGTCAAAAGAATTCAAACTCAATGCAGCTCAATCTTCGATTCAGCTTAAGGATGCGATAAAGCGGGCGCGCACTCTGAAAGGCGAAACAAACAAATTAGCAGGAGAGCTTGAGAAAGGGAAATTACATGTAGATCAGTATAAAAAAAATCTGGCTGCTTTTATGGAGCATGCAGAAAAATATAAATTGCATCTGGCTCAAACAGAAAGAGATCTGGGACACTGCAAAGCCTCAGAAGATGCTTACAAGGCTCAGCTCAATGCCTGGAAAAATCACATAAACTCATATCATATTCGCCTCCCCAATTTAGCCGATCTGAGACCACCGCGCGTATGCCCGCGTATGAATGTAACTGTGGGAGAAGCCAATCAGCTGGCTAACTCTATGCGCACAGACACCCAGAATTTGCTCCTCTCACAAAGAGAACTGGAAAACGCGGAAGCGCGCTTAAATATTGCCGCACAACGCAACGCTCTGGCTGATCCGCAAGTAGCTAATCGGGCAAAATTAAGAGATGCCGAAGAAAAGCTGGCAGGCGAGTTTGCCAGTCTCAAAACCGAGCTGGATCTGCTTAACACTCAATATAAGGCAATTGCCAAAACTTCGGATCCAAAGGGCACAGTGACTATTTCGCAGGTCAATGCTCAAGTCAAGTCCAAATCTAAGCCTTAGTTTTGCTAAAATAGGCGGATGCTGAAATTCGCCCAGAAATTAAAGCCCAAGTCTAAAGACTTAAAAGGGCAGTCAGACACAATGACTCTCAAAGCCAGTCAGGAAAGCTTGCAGTCGGCGCGTAAAGCCTTAGAAGGATGCAGGACTTCGGTGGGTATGCGGATTGAAAATCTCCGATTCCACGGACGCGGCTCTCTGGCTTTTTCCGCCCTGCAAGAAGGTCTTGAATACTACATGCACCCTCAACTGGGTTTTATTTCATACAAACAACTGCACGACGGACCCAATTCTGTGGTTGTTTTGTCTGACCCCATCTGCAAAAAAGAAAACACCAAAGCGCTGATTGACGCTTTCATGGAAGTAAAAAGCGATCCTGTTTTTCTGCACATAAGCCACCATGTTGCCACCATTGTGGCCGAATACGGATTTTGTGTGAATGAAGTAGGAGTGGAAACAATAGTCGACATCCAGGATTTTGATCTTGTGGGAGGCAAAAAACAGCAATTGCGCAATGCCAGAAACGGCGGCAAGAAAGACAATTTGGAAATCAAAGAAATCGACGCCATAGACAATGCCACATTGAGCAAATTGAGAAAAATAAGCGCCGAATGGATCAAAGAAAAAACAATCAGTAACAACGAAATGCAATTCATAGTACGTCCTATTGTTTATGCCGATGAAATAGACGTGCGTCGTTTCATCGCTTTGAAAGACGGTGAAATAGTGGGTTTCGTCATTTTTGATCCGATGTACGACGAAGGCAAAGTGATAGGCTATATCGCTCAGCATTTGCGCAGCATTCTCAAAGCCACCTATTCAGTGGTGGATTGCATCATTGTTCACGCCATTGAAAAATTCAAAGAAGAAGGCAAGACTGTCATGTCTATGGGCTTTTCACCGATGGCAAAAGTGGACGATCAGGGCGAATTCAAATACAGCAAATTGTTGAAGACTTATTTTCAATACGCTTTTGAAAAGGCAAACTTTCTGTATAACTTCAAAAATCTTGCCCAGCATAAAAAACAATATCGCCCCGGCATGAAAGGAGCGCACGAAGAGAAAGTATATTGCGCCATGAGAACACGTTTTCTATTGACACGTATGTACGATGTTTTCAGCGTTCTGGGTTTCAGACCAATTCAACAGACTTTCAATCATATAGTACAAAAAATCAATGATTTCTTCTCAAAGCCGGCTAAACCAAATAGTTGAACTTCCCGACGGCCGCAAGCTCGGCTTTGATCGCGATGGCTGTGTTTCAGGCCGTCCTCTTTTGTATTTTCACGGTGGAGCTTCAAGCAAACTGGACATAGCTTTTGCTGATTCATTTTTAAAAGAGCAATGGATT
>CAZEQP010000482.1:0-3634 GCA_964514345.1 uncultured Candidatus Obscuribacterales bacterium | reverse complement strand
TCCTTTGACAATAAAGGATTTAGCTCCCATTGAACCGGGGATTATTCCCCTGTCATCTTTTCCGGCTCTGACTGCTCCTTTACGGGTGACCCATACTACAGATCCGAAATGTTCTTCTTTCTGCACATAGTTATGGTGGCAGTTAATTGCTTCCGCATCACAAACGAAGGGCGGCAAACCCGTATTCTTTGCAGCTTCAATAACCGCATCCATCATCAACTTTCGATTGAGCCTGGCGTAGTTTTGGGCCCAGCCGACTGCTTCCACATAGTCGTCGAAATGTTCGGTTCCTTCCTGCAAATAGGCAAGATCAATGTCGGGCAGCGTGCCATGGGGCTTTTGTATGTCTTCTTTGGCCAGATTGATGAAAAATGTTCCGATACGATTTCCCACTCCCCTGGAACCGGAATGCAGCATGAACCAAACTTTATTTTCTTCATCCAGACAAACCTCTATAAAATGGTTGCCTGTGCCAAGTGTGCCAAGATGATTCGAATCATTTCCCACACCCAGCTTGGGATATTTGTCGATTATATTTTGATATTCCGGAAGTAATGAACTCCAGTTGTTTTCCACTTTTTTGGGCAAAGAAGACCAGGCGCCTTTGTCTCCGGATTTGCCGTCGCGTGTCCTTCCGTGCGGCACAGACTCTTCAATGGCCAGGCGCAAATTACTTAAATCGGAGGGCAAGTCGTTGGCGGTCAAGGTGGTGCGCAGGGCTACCATTCCGCAACCGATGTCCACTCCCACCGCCGCAGGAATTATTGCTCCCTTTGTCGGTATGACACTTCCTATGGTGGCACCGCGCCCCAGATGCACGTCAGGCATTACTGCCACGTGACTGTGTATGAAAGGCATAGATGCGATATTTGCAAGTTGATCTGCAGCCGCCTCTTCCAGCGGTACTCCTTTGGTCCACATTTTGACTGGCGCTTTACCGTCTTTGACCGTCAGCACTTTGAAATTTTTGTCGGGAGACTCTTCTATTTTTCGCATCAAATTACAATCCTCGCGCATCTCTAACTCTGATTCCCTTTTGTCTGAGAATATAAGCGTTTGTTCATAGTTAATGGTTAGCGCAAGTGAGAGAAGTTATTCCAAGATGCGTATGGCCTGGTCGATTTTTTCCAGAGCTTTGCGTGTTTGTTCCCGTGCCAGTCGCAATCTGTTGTCTGAAGAGGTATAGCTATCTTGTGGTGCGGAAAGCAATTTGTCTGAATCTTGCAGCGACAGTCGTGCATCTGTGATTATTTCTTCCAGAGCTGAGATGAGAACTTGATCTTGGGCATGTTTGCAGCTGGAACAAAATCCGAAAATATCGAAGCGGCTGCCCTGGAAAATGAAGCCTTTTCTTTCTGCGACTGTTCTTCCAAAGCCGCTGACCAGAGCATCAGTAAACTCTTTTGTGATGCCGCATCTGGTGCAAATAATGTGATCGTGCGGCTCTTCTTTTCCGGCTGCTTCCCACAAATGTCCTTTATTGCTGATAATCGAGCTGACTAGACCGCGTTCCTTCAGTTGTTCCAGCACTCGATACACTGTCGACAAACTGACATTAGTGCCCATTTTGCTGGCTTGCTCTTGCAACTCCTGAGCGCTTACATGCACTCCTCGCGGCTGTGCAAGCACCAACTCAGAAATCACATCTCGGGTTTTTCGTTTAATCATGCTCATCGTCATATTGTAGCTAAATTATGCCCATCTCATAAATATCAGATTACTGAAAGCTGGAAGAGCTGTAACGGTCATTAGTTATAAACTTTAAATTTGATCCTTCATGATTTATTTACTTACGGTGGAAGTATCTATTTTGCATTTTTATAGCTGAGCAAGAACACCAGAAAGTCCACCAGATCAGAAACCAACGTTTTATTTTACTAGCAGTATCTGCTGCGTGGACCAACAATAGTGTTTCCGGCTTAGATTTGCAGGGCACTAACCGCCCCATCAACTTCTCACTCAAAGAAAGCGAGGATAGCATGAAAAAGCGACCTCTGCGGCGCTGGCTTCTCATTGCCTGCGTTCCGCTCACGATTGTCGGGCTTTTCTTGATCGGCACCGCCGGTTATTTGTACAACGTGAAGAGCGATCAGATCGTTGCATACAACCAGGGGGTGGCGTCATATCAGAGCCTCCAGCTCGATGAAGCCCTGGCTCATTTCGACAAGTCGCTGGCTGCTTACGAGCAAGCCACCGGCTATGCCAAATTGTGGAAGTTCGTCGTCGCGCCGGATCGTGGCACGGCTTCTCGAGCCGCTCATCACAAGGCGAACATCCTGGTTCGCATGAAGCGGTTCAAGGAAGCGGTCAGCTCCATCGAGCTATCGCTGCGGCTCAACCCCGGCGAGAACTACGACATGGTGCGCGACTTCGACCGCCTCACCGTTCGTGAAATCGACGAGCTTGCCGAACAGGCTCTGACCACCAAGAATGTTTTCGAGCTTCTGATGAAGAGCGAGGCCATTCGCAAGCGGGTCAAGGGCAACTAGGCGCTTCATCGACCGACAAGAAAGCGAAGTACGGATACCTGGTTTGCTGGTGATTTAAACACCGGCAGCCAGGTATTTCGTGTTTCGTTTTTTGTTCGCCAAATATTATGTAATATAGTAAAACCTGACACGATAAAGAAGAACGGAAACGGAAAAAGACTTGCATCTTTTTCCGCACCGTTCTTCCTGCTATTCAAGTGTCAGGGGACATAACGTCCGATGATGTCGTCGAATCGATTTCCCGTCATTAAGGTGCCATAGGTGTACCCATGGAAATTGCTCAGGCGGGAAGCGATAAAGTTGTCGGCCACATAAGGAGCCGAATACCTGATCAAAAGCGAAGCTTGCAGCATGAGTGCCACTTGCTCTACCGTGAAACGAGCGCGAACCTGAGCTTCGGGGTCGCCTGCCAGTGACAACTTTTTGAGGTTGTTGAGATTAGCCATGACCCACACGCAAGCCGTGTCGTAAGCATGGCTGAAACCTTTGGCTTTGTTCAATTCGGCTTCCAGTGCGTCGATTGCACCAGGCTCTTTGGCCACGGCACGCATGACGTCGAGACACATGATATTGCCGGAGCCTTCCCAGATCGAGTTCAATGGACTCTCTCTGAAAAGTCTCGGCATCAAGTGTTCTTCCACATAGCCGTTGCCGCCGTGACATTCAAGCCCTTCCACAACATGAGTCGGAGCTCGCTTGCAGAGCCAGTATTTGGCGATGGCGCTGACGATTCGCCGGAAAGCCTCCTCGCTTTCATTGCGCGCTGCCCGGTCGAAAGAATTGGCCAGACGCATAACAAGCAGACAGGCCGCTTCGGATTCAAGGGCCAGATCGGCCAGAACATTTTTCATCATCGGCTGCTCGATGAGCAGCTTTCCAAATGTGGAGCGGTGTCGCGTGTGGTGCACCGCCTGTACAACAGACTGGCGCATCAATGAGGCAGAGCCGATGGCACAATCGAGTCTGGTGTGGGTAACCATCTCGATGATTGTTGGAACACCGCGTCCCTCCTCGCCGACAAGATAGCCCAGTGTGTCGCGAAACTCCACCTCGGAGCTTGCGTTCGACTTGTTGCCGAGCTTGTCTTTGAGGCGCTGAATCTGGAAAACATTGCGCTTCCCGTCAGGCAATATGCGCGGAACGAG
>CAZEQP010000481.1:0-3647 GCA_964514345.1 uncultured Candidatus Obscuribacterales bacterium | reverse complement strand
TGTCTGAGACATGACAGTTTGTGCATGTTTTTTCCAGTTTGCAGGCAATCTATTCATGCCTTCTTTTATTTTTTTGCCGCTTTTGGCTATGGCTTGAACAGATTTTCCGTCTTTAGCCGCTTTGTCGAAATCTTCTTTTGCCCGTCCGGCATTAGTATCGGATGTCTGAGCAATATCTCTTTTAGTGTCTTTGCCTGTGTCTTTAGGCTGATTTTGCTCGACTTTTTTGCCTGAGTCCTTCGAAATATCCAGCAAATTGAATCCACTGGAACTGCCGGACTCATCCGGTCGCTCCTGCTTTTTCGGCAATTTATCCATAGGATCTTTATTGCTGTCGTTGTTCATGTTTTAGGATCTATTCCTCAAGGTAACGAACTCATTTTATACATATTATAGTAAGAAAAACCGGGCGAATCTCAGATAATCTCTAAATTCTGAATTTGAGCTTACGCCCGCCTCTGTATATTGTCAATGCACCGACCAGTCAAAAATGTAACGCAACTGGACCGAGCTTGGGCAACCTTTGGGCAGAGGGTCTAACGGAGAGGCTTGGTTCAAGGCTTCAAGCGCCATTTTATCGATATCTTCTTTCCCGCTAGATTCTACAATTTGCGCTTCCACTATTTTTCCGTCTCTTTTGATTTTGAAAACAGTGACCACTTTATGGGCATCAAAACCTTTGGGTGGATGCCATTTAGACTGTATATCCTTTTTCATTTTTTTCATATACGAGCCAAAATCGACAGCCTGACCGGAACCCTCATCATTATTGTTTTCTTTATCATCTTCATCGTCATCGGCTTCTTTGCTTTGTGTGGCGGTCTCAGGCTTTGCCGCATCCTGGCTCTGACGGGATGCAAGATAAACAGAGTCGGCGTTGTGTCCTATCCGTATATGTTCTGCCGTCGAGCTTTTGGTCGGCATCCCCAGGACTGCTTTGACCACAAGTGAATCGTTGCGCGGGTAGGCAAAAATTGCCTTGCCGGTGCCCTCATTTTGCTGTATATACTGAGCGATTGCTACAAGATCAGCCTGCCCGCCGCCGGCTTTGAGTCCTTCAGTGAGATTATCAACAAAAGCCGAACAGTTTTTAGTTTGGGCATGAATAGACTCGGCTCCCGGAACGGTTGCAGCCAGGATTGTTGTTTTAGTCTCTTGAGCTATTTCGTCATAGATTTTAGAAGGCAAAGCGGCGCTTGAATCGCCGGGCTCAAGCGGACTGATATCGAGTAGACATACGATGTATTTGGACAGAGATCGTCTGGCAGTTTCTTTCAGCATTTCTCTCAAACTGATTGTGTTTTCCAGACTGTCCTTATTTGAAGGAGTATCGTAGAAGCACAAAAACAGGTCGTTTTTACCCGGTGCAGTTTTGTAGAGAGTATTGAAATAAAGAATGATCAAGTCAGAAGGCAATGCTTTGGTCAATAACCAGGGATCACCAAGACATTTGTCAATATTGCTTTTGATTGATTTGGTGCCGGATACACTGGCTACATGACCGGAACCAAAACGTCCTATCTGAGGATTGTTGAATGTTTCTTTGAGAAGTTGGGCGCTTGCCCCTGCCGACTTCACCGGAGGAATATCTTTATCGAAATATTTGTCGCAAGATACAATCAACGCCCATTTTTCACGAATGGCAGGCATTTTCTCTGATTTGGAAATCGCCTTTTCCACTTTGTTAATAGGATCATGAATCGCTTTTTTCGCGCTTGAGGCTGCACCCTGTGCCATTTTGTTTATTTTCTGGCTCATTTTGGAGCTCAGATTGGACTTTTGAGCATCCTGTGCCCATGCCGCATTTGAATAAGGCAAAGTCATTAAAAGTGTTGTGACTGTCCAGACCAATATATATGGAATGAATTTTGATCCGGTTTGGAACATTGACGATTCTCTAATGATTGAAAAAATTATAGGTAGATCCGCTGGTTCGGTTACTTTAGCACATTCGTTTCGCTCGATATTACAAGAAGACCTCCAGGGAAACCAAGATGGCATCACGCATTGGCAGTACATATACAAATAACCGAATATAGTGGCAGCAGACCTGTATGCATTTATATTGAGCAAATAAAAACAGCCATGAATTGAGACTTAAATCTGTTTTGTATATCCTGAAAACTATAAGCAAATTCCTGTCAGTTTTTTCTCGGCTGACGAGTGATTAAATAATCTACAGCTGTAAACAACCTGTCGAAAATGCCTGTTTAATCAAGCCATATTTGTCCCTTAGATAACAGGCTATACTTTTCAAATCGATGCCAGATTCAGCATTTAGAGATTCGGCATAAGGATGGGCGGTTGTCAACAAGACTCTACATAATATCTACACCTATCGGCAATCTAAAAGATATTTCCTGGCGTGCCAGAGAAATTCTTGCAAACTGCGACGTGGTACTGGCGGAGGATACAAGAGTCACTCTCAAGCTTTTAAATCATCTAGATTTGAAAAAGAAGCTGATCAGCTGTCACAAATTCAACGAAAAATCCAGAACCGGTCTGCTTCAATCTTTGCTTGAAAATAATCAGGACGCGGCTCTGGTCAGTGATGCCGGCACTCCCTGCCTTTGCGATCCGGGTCAATTGATAATCAAAACGGCTATAGAACTGGGGATGGAGATAGTGCCCATTCCAGGACCGACAGCCATAATTCAAGCTCTAATTGGAAGTGGACTTGATTCCAGCCGATTTTCATTCGAGGGTTTCCTGCCCGACAAAAAGAAAGACCTGAAAACACTTGCCTCATCGCTTGTGAATGAAAAACGCACAATGGTTTTTTTTGTTTCTCCCCACGGAATATTGGAAAAATTGACAATCTTGTCACAAGAAGAAGAACTGTCGGATCGCCCCTGCTGCCTGGCGCGTGAATTGACTAAAATGCACGAAGAATTCATCCGGGGCAGTTTGTCCCAGATTCACAACACTCTCAATGATTGTCAATCGAAACTAAAAGGCGAGTTCACCCTCGTAATTGAGGGAAACAAAGAAGTAGAAAATGATGTGATGGACACCGACCAGATCAAACTATATATAAAGCGAAATCTGGAACAGGATAAATCGGTGAAAGACGTAGCTCTTTTGTGCCAGTCAAGATTCGGCATAAAAAAATCGCAAGCGTATAAACTGAGTCTTGAAATAATGCAAAACCTGGATTCGAATTCCTGACAGAACCGGAAAATAACCTATAATCTACAAAGATATGCTTGAAGCAAAAAGTGTTTATAAAGTCAAATTCGAAGTCGCCCCCGGCGAATTCGATTTTGGTCGTGCCACCATAGTAGCGAAAAGCGGCAGTGTTCTTTTTCTGCAAATAAAAACCAGTCAGAGTACAAATAAAAGTCTGCCTGCCGGAACTAAAATCTGGTTCGTTCAAGAGACTGGCGTAACCGGATTCGCAGGTTTGTGGGCTTCGTCTGTCAGTAAAGTGCAAACAGTCAAAGGGCAGCGGGTACTGGTTTGCAGCCTTCCCAAATTAAAGCCTCTAAAACAAAGACGCAAAGTAAACCGGGTGGATGTTAAGTTGCCTGTTGTCGTCACCACAGATGATACCAATGGCAAGCCCCGCCATTTTTACTCAGTAGATCTCTGTCGTTCAGGTTCTAAATTAGAGACCAAACTTATGCAAAATCTCGGTCTGGAAACAG
>CAZEQP010000480.1:0-3647 GCA_964514345.1 uncultured Candidatus Obscuribacterales bacterium | reverse complement strand
GGTAAGTCCAGTTATTCCAGCACCGATCACTGCTACGTCTTTGCCGACAATCTCCGACTCCAAGGAGAATACCAAATTGAATGCTCGATTTTGTTGAGCATGTATATTGAGATGCTCAGAAGAGGTGCAGCCAATTTGATAAATATTGGCTTTTGCATAAACACGCATTCTAGCTAATAGGTCATTTGAGTTCATTCTTTTTGCGGTAATTTATGGTCTTTTAAAATAGTACTTCCAATCTATTCACTCAGAACTTTCTGCTCAATTTCCATTGTTGCCGGATTATACCGGTAATGAACAATTTCTTCGTTTAGAACTAAGTCGATTGCCAAGGAAATTATATTTAGTGGTGCAACAAACCACTCTCTGGGAATGTACCTGCGCCCTTTTGAGTCGAAAACATCGATATCCAAGCAAGCGGTGCCAAAAAAAGAATGAAGAAGCAGCTCCAATTTCTGGGGATTCAGATTGAAGCACTTATAAACAGAAACAATCGAAACTGGAGCTAGAAGAAAAGTCGGTTCTTGGGATGCATTTTTAATTCTTTCTTCAACTGCTATCCGGGAAAAACCGATCTTATACAGGTTTTGGATCGACTGAATTTCCGATTTACTGCTCAAGGATCTTAGAACGTAAATGAAGCCTGATTCCTGATCCTCGTCAGTTATTCCTTTCATTTCATCGATCACTTCATCTCCGACATCGGAAACTCCACGTCCGTCCTTATATAGCTCTGCGGCAAGAGACCGCAAAAGCATGTCAGATTCCGTTCCGTTTTCAAAAATACAATGCAACCTGGCATTGTATTTTTCTCCGCTACCGCTTTCTCGCTCTCCCTCACCAGCAACATAAAGCAACACGCCTTTAAGTACAAAGAAACGACCAGTTTTAATATGTTTCTCCTGCTTGAAGGGGGAAAGCCTTCGCCTTCCCATTGCTATCTCTTCTTGACATTGCTTGAATAAGTTTTCAAATTCTTCAAAGTTTTCACAGGGTTTTCTTCTGGCAATATAATCCGGTGATGATGCTTCCTTAACTTTTACATGCTTCAATGTAAAAATGCTTTCTGCCTCATCTTTCAAAAGTCCAAGATCATCATCGCTAAATATGTCATCAATCGAATCTATGCTGGTAGTCTGCGACAAAAGTCCATACTCGTCAAATTCTGCTAGTGTCGCAGCCTTTACTTGGTCCTCGCGAAGACCAGCTAACCGACTAAACAATTTCATTTCTTGAATATCATTCTTATTTGCTTCAGGCTCTTTTCCATGCTTTCGGACAAACTCTGTTATCTCTTTAAAAGAAGTCAAAAGGCGTTCATCTGCGGAACCACTTGCAGAAGGTTTCGCTTTGACGTTTAATAGCCCAAGTTCATCGTCTTCTACAATTTTTAAAAGTTCTTCTCGGTCCATTCTAGACTCCAAGTTCTCTTCGTTTTTGTTTCAAAAATGCTATGGCTTCCGCCAAGCGCGATTCAAGAGAATCGGTAGCATGTAGTACGGGCTCACGTCCATTCGCTTTGACAAACAGTTTTATTTTTGGCCAAAGCAGCAAGGCTTCTTCTTCTGTCATTTGGATGCGAGTCGTTTCTATAGTCTCCTGGATGAGCTTTAGAACCTTAGCGGTAACTGATTTAGAGAGAATTTCAAATGCTCGCTGAAATGGATTTATTTTGTCAATTAAATCAATATGCAAATCATCTATGTTGATAAATTGTGCTGCCATGCGGATGAAACGCAGGTCTCCAGTGTTCTTTATTTCGCTATTCTTAACGACAGAATCAACTACCACATATTGCCTAAGCTGCTCGATTTCATCGTCTGTAAGATCTGGATACTTAATCTGAATGATTTTAGGGATCATCACTTTGTTGATGACTTCAGGGTCGACATTGCCTGGCAGTGCTTTAATGATTGTGTCATCCTGAAGTATTCTGGCTTTTAAGTCATTCAGGTCAGATTCTATTATCTCCTTTACCCTTACAGAACTCGGCTCTTTGAAGCCACGAATGTTTATTTCACCAGGTTCAGGCTTACTATCATCATCTTCAGAGTGTTTTGTCTTAAATTTAAAACTGGGTGCCAGTACTTGTTCCATTAGAAGTGAACAAGTAATGGCCTTTAGCATGTTATTGACTGATAGTTTAACCAAATCATCTGTCGCGTCTGGTTGAGCAATTAGATTAGTGAATTGAGCGTGGGTTTTATTATTGCTGTCTCGTGTGCACCTACCAATAATTTGAATGATTTCTGTCAAAGAACCACGATAGCCAACTGTAAGAGCATGTTCACAAAAAGGCCAATCAAATCCCTCCTTTGCCATTCCCAATGCAATAATTACATCCATGTCATCCGCATTTTTTATTGCTCGTAAATAGCTGACAATACGCTCCCGCTCACGTGGGCGATCATCAACAAGATCGGCGACTTTGATTATTTCACCATCTGCATGGCGCTTGACGAAGATTACGCCTGTTTCTGGATCTTGATGAGTCACTTCTCCTATTTTGTCTAGGATGGTATCAACTTCATTGAGTTTATCTTTTGTGGATTCTCCAGACTGAACGCTTGGGATATGAAGAATCGTTTTCTTATTTGTATCAAGAACCTGATCAATAGCTGAGGTATAACGACCTTGGTAAAAATGATATCCAATTCCTAAAGACTTAAGAAATGTATATCCATTTAACTGCTCATAGTAATTGTAGGTCACACGAGTAAACCTGGCTTCCTCTTCGGGTAGAAGAACTGGAATATTATCACCGCGGAAATAGGAACCTGTCATAGCCACTATATGCGCTGTAGACTTGTTCATAATTGCGCGCAGCAATTCTCCAAGCTTGCTATCTACATCTGCTGAAACGTGATGGAACTCATCGATGGCAAGAAGACTTTCATTAAACTTAGTTTCGTCTATTCCTTCACAAGCAAATCTTAAGGTGGCATGCGTGCATATGAGAATCGGAGCGTCACATTCCATGAATCTGTGAAATGCTTTTACCTTGGATTTTTCACCACCAGGGGTGCAAAGGTTAAACTCAGGAATTGGTTCCCAATCGGAATAAAAACCATGTATCTTTAGATCCGTCTTGCTAAACGAACCTCCTATAGCCATTTCAGGAACTGCAACAATTACCTTCTTCAAGCCTTGCTTCAGAAGCTTATCCAGTCCGATAAACATAAGTGCTCGCGACTTACCAGAAGCGGGAGGCGCTTTCAAGAGCAGATATTGAGCGTCCCGGTAGGTAAATGCACGTTCTTGCATTTCTCTCATACCCAATGCATTTGTTTTAGTACTTAGACCTGTTCGCTCGTAAGAAACATCGTAAATATTAGGCATGAATCCTACTTTTCGCCTCCACTCGTAATTTCGCGGTACAAGCCAAACAAAAACTCTAACCGCTCATCGTCGTTACTGAATGGCCTAGATCGATAACATTTATCGACCGCTATGTCTAAGTCTTGATGTGCTTTCAATAAGCCAACCGGCATTGTCTCAGGATCATACAATTGAGCCATTGTTTTTTCTGAATGCCTTTCTCGCTCCGAAAGGACATTGAAAACATGCGTGGTTAGCGTTTCCTCTTGCTTGTCACTTAACTCCGGAAAAGGGAATGTGTTGTAGCACAAACCTAAGGAATATCGAAT